>CAYNIG010000049.1:0-22232 GCA_964396995.1 uncultured Saprospiraceae bacterium
TACCTTCTGAAAAAGAGGAAACATCAGAAGAAGAGTTGTCCATAGCAGTAAACACCTTGTCAGATAAAATAAAAATTCCGTGTTTGACATTGCCTTCCGTTTCTTCTTCACCCGCACCATATCGATTGATTGAATGTATGTAAGAATGGGGGAATATTCCGGTATAAAATGGCATGGCTTCGTCTGCCTTACCTGCATTGCTATTCGTAAACATAAAGCTGGCAGCTATATTTTGTCCTGTATTGGCAAAAACGGACTTGATCAGTTGCCAGCATACGCCATATTGATCGAGGCAACAGCCATAGTTTGAACTCCAGGGATAGGCAGATAAGGGCGAGATGATTTCACCATTTTAATTCAGTAAATTCCAAGATGATTCTAATTCGGATTCATCATTGAATGAAACCATGAAAGAGATCGATGGGTTAGGATGGTACTTTGATCCACCATTCATGGCTATAAATTTATTTCTTTTCAATTCAAATTCAGTGGTCAAAGGATGAACAGCAAGAATACAGGAGGGTTTGAATACAGTTGTATAAAAAGTTGCAGCGGTATGACCATCCTTGACATACCAAATGCAGGGACAAAGATCGATTCCTTTGTACGATTCTGTATAGGATTTAAAATTATTTAATATAGCCTGCCACCCCATTTCCTGCAATTCCAGTGAATTTTCATCCTCGGATTCAAACTCCCCTGTCACTATTGTTTGATCTGATTTTTCATCGAATGTTACACATACATGTCGATCATCAGACATTGAATATTCCAATCTTTTTCGCGGAACCACTGCAGTGAATATTCCTTCAAAATCAAATCCCATACTACCATTTTTGGCCTCCATCCTGTAATTGAATTTTCCACCAACCCGCAAATCGACCCTTGCTGAAGGCGTTTGCCAATCCAATGTTGCGAAGTTCCAATGTATAATATGTGAAGGGCTGGTCCACAGTTGCCAGACTGTCAATAACGGTGTCTTTAAACTCACTGATATCTTTATTTTTGATTTTGCCATTCAGTTTAAACAGCAATATATTAAATTTTGAATTACAGCAAAAAAAAAGGCCGGCATCATTGCCGGCCTTACACAATCAATCAAAAAAATTATCAATATCTTATCTTGGTCCAATACCATAGAATACTCTTTCATTAGACCCAGGATATAGGCCTGCAATCAAAGATCCATCTAAGTTTTTTCGCAATAATTCAATTACTTCAGAGGGGCTGGTTACTTGTTTTTTGTCTATATGGGTAATTACAAAACCTTCTTCAATATCATGCTCTGCAAAAAGACCTGATCTGAGATTGGTCACGGCAACACCTCCTTTTATTCCCAATTCAGCAGCCGTTTCTCGGTCCAGTTCTTTTAAATCGGCTCCGAGTGATGAGGCAAATTCATCTTTCGACTCTGGTGCTCTTAATGCAGCGACAGTACCGTCCAGGTTTTGGAGTTTTACCTTGAATTCTTTTTCAGTACCTTTTCTGTTCACCTTGACCTTTAATTCGTCGCCTATTCGGTGACTACCAACGATTTCAAGCAAATCAGCACTTGAAGCTACCTTATGATCATTTATCGCTATTACCACATCGTTTGGCTTGATACCGGCTTTTTCGGCTGCACTGTTTGCATTTACGTTTGAGATAAATGCCCCTTCTGTTAGGCGTATACCTTGTTTCTTTGCGTCAGCACTTTCCAGGCTGCCTACACTCACTCCCAGATATCCCCGCTGGGTACTTCCATACTGAATCAGGTCCGATACTACACGGCTGGCTATATTGCCAGGGACTGCAAAACCGTATCCTGCATAGCTGCCTGTCTTGCTTGCAATGGCGGTGTTGATTCCAATGAGGTTCCCATTAAGGTCTACCAAAGCGCCTCCACTATTACCGGGGTTGATGGCAGCGTCAGTTTGGATAAAGGATTCAATTCCTCCCTGAGACCGATCCATTAGTGCTATATCACGACCTTTGGCGCTTACTATGCCCGCAGTCACAGTAGAAGTCAGGTTAAATGGATTTCCAACTGCCAGTACCCACTGACCCACTTTAACCTGGTCACTGTTGGTAAATTTTAATGTGGAAAGATTGTTACCATCTATTTTAATTACTGCGATATCCGTCTGAGGATCAGTACCTACTAGTTTCGCTTTAAACTTTCTTTTGTCATTCAGCGTGACTTCCAGATCTTCTGCTCCGTTGATTACATGATTATTCGTTACAATATATCCCTCATTATTGATTATTACTCCACTTCCCGATCCTACACTTGGGCCCTCATTTGGCAATCGGAATCTCCTTCCAAAAGGATCTTCATAGATTTCTCCGCTTTGCCTAGACATACCTGAAGTGGAAACAATATGTACTACTGCACTTACTGATTTCTCCGCAATTCCTGTAAAATCCAAGGGTACAGGATTGCCTTGGTCATCGAGAGTATAAACTGCTTTTTGCACGGGTGATTTATCCACATGTTCTATTACCACATTTTTCCGGGATCCAGTCCATAGTGAATAACCACCAATAACCAGAATGCTTGCCACAAGGGCTAGAACGAATTGACTTAAAATGGTAGGTTTCATAATTCTTATTTGTCTTTAGTTACAAATCTAACTTTAGAATGCTAAACTTGTTTGATTCCATACTCACTTTAAAAAGAGATTAACTTGTATTAATTTTTTTAACAGAGTTTGTTGACTTTCAATTGGTTTACCCTGGTGGATGTAGATCATAAATTCATCGGATTTTTATTTGTATTTACATAATATAATTTCTTATCATTGCCTATGCCTCGTAAAAAGCGTAAAGTTGGGGTGCCGCCGGGTACACCGGTGTACACTGGTGAAAAAATCAATTTTTCTACCGAATGGACTTGTTATGTATACAATGATGATCACATCGACGAAGTAAAGGATTATCAGACCATCGAAGCCGGATCGCTAGTAAATAAGGTACTATGGCTTGATGTGAGGGGTGTTCACGAACCCGCCATGATAGAGCGAATTGGCGCTAAATTTAATATACATCCATTGGCATTGGAAGATGTACTGGATGTAGACCAAAGACCTAAACTAGATGAATACGAGAACAATATTTTCGTTACCCTGCTAGCCTTGAAGCTCGATAAGGAGACCGGATTATTGATTAAAGAACAAGTGACGCTTTACTTTGGCCCTAACTTCCTCATTTCATTTCAGGAAGACGCCGATGATTTTTTAGCCACTATCAGAGAAAGGCTTTTACATAAAAGAGGCAGAATCAGGCAACGGGGTTCCGATTATCTTGCTTACAGTATTATAGACTTTGTAGTAGACTATTATTATGATGCACTGGACTATATAGAAAAAAAACTTTCTGAAATTGATGAAAAACTTCATTTGAAAGAAAGTACCATTTCAAAGGAAGAATTGCACGATCTTAAAATTCAGATTATCAGAATAAGGAAGTCTATTTACCCGATGCGTGAAGTGATCAATAAATTTATCCGCACCGAAAATCAAATTATAAACAAGGCTACTGATGTATACCTGAGAGATTTGGCTGACCACAGTATTCAGATTGCGGATATGTCCGAGACTTATCAGGACATGCTCAATTCATTACATGATCTTTACCAGACTGAAATCAGCAACAGAATGAATAATGTGATGAAAATTCTTACCATTATTTCCACCATTTTCATACCTCTCAATTTTATAGCAAGCATTTACGGTATGAACTTTACCTACATGCCTGAATTAGAAAATCCACATGGTTATAATGTAGTACTGCTGGTCATGTTTGTGGTGGCCATCAGTTTTCTTATATATTTCAGAAAGAAAAAATGGATCTGAAGGTTTGAAAATAATCCTTCCTTTTAAACTTAGATAGCAATAAAATGCCAAAAACGATAATTATCTCAAATCGATTGCCCGTAAAAATCGAAATGACGGATACTGGTGCTGTAAAATACAAACCAAGTGAAGGTGGCCTGGCAACCGGTTTGGGATCAGTATTTATTCAAAGCAATACTATTTGGATTGGGTGGCCTGGAAACGAAGTTGCACGTGATTTGGAGGAACAGGTATTACTCGAACTGCAAGCACAAAATATGCGGCCAGTATTCCTTAGCTCCCCAGAAATTAAACTCTTTTACGAGGGGTTTTCAAACGAAGTGCTTTGGCCTAATTTTCATTACTTTCCTCAATTGGTCAAGTACGAAGATAAATATTGGGAGTCCTACGTTGCTGTAAATGCAAAATTCTGTGACACGGTATTAAAATATGCGGAAGAAGGTGATACCATATGGGTACACGATTATCAGCTATTATTGCTTCCGGAAATGCTGCGAAATAAACTTCCACGCATGGCCATAGGTTATTTTAATCATATCCCATTTCCGTCTTATGAAATGTTCAGGATGTTACCGTGGAGAAAAGAATTATTAACTGGTTTGTTAGGTGCTGACCTGATAGGTTTTCATACCTATGATGATATGCGGCATTTCCTAAGCTCTGTAAGTCGACTAACTCCTTTTTCTGTATCGAATCAATATGTACAGAACATCGAACGCAGAGTAAAAGTAGATGCGTTTCCTATGGGAATAGATTATGAAAAGTATGCCTCGTCTGCCATATCTGCTGAGACCATTACCCAGGAGGTGGAATACCGCACTGCTTTAGGTGGTAAAAGGCTGATCCTAAGTATAGACAGACTGGATTATACTAAAGGTATACCCCAGCGACTTAAAGCTTTCGATGAATTCTTATATCGATATCCGGAGTTTAAAGAAAAAGTATCCCTGGTGATGGTAGTAGTACCTTCACGCGATCAGGTAGGGATGTACAAGGAGCTTAAAGAAACGGTGGATGAACTGGTAGGCAGGATAAACGGAACACATGGAATGATGAAATGGACTCCGGTGCATTATTTCTACCGGTCTATTCCCATGGAAAAATTATCTGCTTTTTATCGGATAGCAGATGTAGGCCTGGTGACCCCACTCAGGGATGGGATGAATCTGGTAGCAAAAGAATTCATAGCATCTAAGGCCGACAAAAAAGGGGTGTTGATATTATCTGAAATGGCCGGCGCAGCCAAAGAACTGTCTGATGCAATTCTTATAAACCCATTTGATAACCATCGATTTGTCGATGCTATTTATAAAGCATTAACCATGTCAGCCCAGGAACAAAAAAGCAGGCTGGATAAAATGCAGGTTACACTTAAAAAGTACAACATTCATCATTGGGTACGTATTTTTATGGATAGCCTGGCTGAAATAAAACATGAACAGGAAGATTACCTAACTAAAAAATTAGATGATCATGAACTGCCATTAATAATTAATAAATTTAATAAAGCAGGTCAGCGAATCTTGTTTTTAGACTACGATGGGACCCTTGCCGGATTCAATGTAGATCCCTCCGCCTGTACACCTGATGATGAATTAAAATACATCTTTGAAAGTTTAGCTTCTGACTCTAAAAACCATGTCATTATAATTAGTGGCCGACCTCACCAAACATTGCAAAGCTGGTTGGGGAATTATCCCTTTACCCTCATTGCAGAACATGGCGTATGGATTCGCAATCAGAGTGGAGAATGGACCGTAAAAGAAAACCTCAGATTTAACTGGAAACCTGAAATCATGAAATTAATGGAACAATATATAGATCGTACCCCTGGTTCATTTATCGAAGAAAAAAATTATGGCCTGGTATGGCACTATAGGGGAGTAGAGGTAGGGTTAGGAGAATTGAGATCACGTGAACTCATGTCTCACCTCAGGTATCTGGTGACATCCAAAGGGTTGCAGGTATTGGAAGGTGATAAGGTAGTAGAAGTAAAAAACCTGGAGGTGAATAAAGGCATCACAGCATTCAGATTTTTAAGTAAGAAACAGGAGGATATGCATATAGCCATAGGTGATGACTGGACAGATGAGGATACATTTTCAGTTATGCCTCAGGATGCGATTACTATTAAAGTGGGACATTCAGCCTCCAAAGCGAAATATCACCTGGATACCGTAGAGGATGTGCGGATATTTTTGAAGAAACTTATTGGTACCGTGTAAAAGGATTGAACAAGTTATTACACTGCCACTGCCTCAAAATGTTTCAACATGGACTTAAACATGATCAGTCCGTCTGTATTCCCAAGTATTTCTTCACTTGCTCTTTCCGGATGGGGCATCATTCCATACACATTTCGTTGGATATTACAGATACCAGCTATATTTTCCAGGGAGCCATTTAGATTTCCTGCATCATTCAGATTGCCATGTTCATCTGCATATTTAAAAATGATCTGGTCATTATTTATGAGTCCCTGTATGGTTTGATGATCCGCATGATATCGGCCATCTGCATGGGCCATAGGGATTTTTAAAAGCTGTCCTTTATTTAATTTACTTGAGATGATACTATCTGTACATACTGTTTTGATATAAACATTCTCACAGATAAATTTCTGATCTCTGTTTGGGAGTAAAACTCCTGGCAATAATCCGGACTCACATAAGATTTGGAATCCGTTGCAAATGCCCCATACAAATCCCCCGTTTTGTGCAAACCTGGTCACTTCCGGCATTATATTGGCGTATTTGGCGATTGCTCCGGATCTCAGGTAATCACCATATGAAAATCCACCGGGTAAAAAAATACCATTCAAATCAGGAAGATGATGGGATTTATGCCATATTTTTTCAACCGATACACCGCACACCTCGCCCAGTACATGTACAATATCATCATCACAATTAGAACCAGGAAATACGATGACTCCAAATCTGAGGTCTTGCATTTATATAATTTTTAATAAAGATAATATTTGAATCACCAATGCGCCCAGGAAGATCAAAAAATGCAACATATCCGCTAAAGAAAGATTGGAAATATTGGAAATCAATAATCCGGCAAATATACCAATAAATGGCATGATAAAAACCAAGCCACCCGGGCTGCTGTGAAATACCATTACCAAAACCGAAGTGATCAGCGAGAAGTACAGTATATCCACCTTCTTTTGAGCTTGTATATGCTTTTTTTTACGGACTTCATTATAAGACAGAAATAGAAACACAGTCAAGATTCCGAAAAGGATCGTAAAAAAGGTATTTAAAGAGTCTCCTTCAAACTTGAAAAATCCGGTACCAAAATGGTTAAGAAACTGGTCTGCTATTTCTCGCTCTTGTCCTTTCCAGACTTTGTAAGTAATAAATAAAAACCAGGGTACGAACCCACCTGCCGCTATTTGAATTGGGTGCACCAATTCCATTTTTTTCAGATTGGTAATGCCGATGAAGATGAGTAAAAGAAAAAATAACATAGGTCCGCAAAATATAGATGAGATACCTATTAAAAAGGAGGCATTGAATATATGTACTGCCGGATTGGTAGTTTTATATATCTGGAACAATTCAAACAGACTCCAAATCATGAAAAAATTGGCTATGTGGATATGACTGAAATTCCAGTATGCCGGCAAAAGGGAAGAAAATAATATAAAAAATACACCCGGGAAAAGCATGATATCCCGGTGCAACCTGTTTTCAATAATCATCCTGTTTATAAATACAGCCTGGATAAATAAAAATAAAATGTGTACTATCGTTGCCAGTATTCCCTTTAATCCAAAAATATCAGCCTGGGCTGGTCTGAGTAATGAGGGAATAAGGTTGAGTATGGTTGCATACACCAGGAGCATCATACTATTGAAAAAGCTATTTTTTTTAAATAAAGAAAGCATGCAACAACTACAAAATTAAAAATATAAACAGGTAAGTCGGCATTTCAATTCAGATATTCTCAAAATTTTAATGCAATTCTGAATTTCTATTATAATGTATTGATTTACTGATAGCTAGGTAAGTTATTTTTCCCTTTCCAATGCTGCAATAAAAATTCAATCATGCCGGCCCATCGCATACAACGCATCAACCCGAATATTGGTATATTGCAACGGGTTATTAAAAATAGGGATGAATCTCAAAACTATCCAGCAACCGATTGCCAAAGAATTAGCGGAATTTGAAGAGTATTTCAAAAAAGCGATGCGCAGCCAGGTCTCCTTATTGGATAAAATAACTTATTATCTGGTAAAGCGAAAAGGTAAGCAGGTGAGACCCATGTTTGTGTTTTTCAGTGCCAAATTGGCCAAAGAAATAAATCAGGCAACCTACACTGCAGCAGCTTTGGTGGAAATCATTCATACAGCCACCCTGGTGCACGACGATGTGGTGGATGATTCGATGAAAAGAAGGGGCTTTTTTTCAATCAACGCTTTGTGGAAAAATAAAATCGCTGTCCTGGTGGGAGATTACCTGTTTTCAACCGGCCTCAACCTGGCCTTGAAAGAGAGGCAATTTGAAGTGCTGTACATTCTCAATACGGCTATTAAAGAATTGAGTGAAGGAGAATTGTTGCAGATAGAAAAAGCCCGCAAACTAGATATAGACGAATCGGTATACTTTGACATTATCAGACAGAAGACGGCCTCTTTAATAGCGGCCTCCTGTGCTGCCGGGGCTGCTTCCGTTACCAATGACAGTGAAATCATCAACCGCATAAAACAGGTTGGAGAATGGATCGGAATGTCATTTCAAATTAAAGACGATCTTTTTGATTTCGGCGATGACAACATTGGAAAACCCACTGGTATAGATATAAAAGAGAAAAAAATGACTTTACCGCTTATCTATACCCTTAAAATGGTAGACAAAACAGAAAAAAGGGAAATTATCAACACCATTCGTAATCACAGTGACGATAAGAAAAAAGTAAGGAAAATCATAGATCTGGTAAAACGGTCCGGAGGACTTGAATACAGTAACCGGATCATGAATGAATATGCTGATAAAGCAAAAAATGCATTGCTGGAATTTCCTGATTCTGATGCAAGAAAAGGCTTGCTGGACCTGATTGCCTTTACCATAAACAGAAAATTTTAGTTGGTCTTTCTAAAAATGACAAAGTGGCCACTCACGTAGAGCCGGCCACTTTGCTTGAACCAACTTATGTACCAAAATGCTTCTTTGGGTCTTTCTCAATTTTTCATCAGATACAAATACTTAACAGCACTTTAACGGGAAATATTGTGGAGTTGTGAAAAAAATATTTTTTCTTAATCGGTCGGCCGGGCTCTGCTCATTTTAGCTTACCAGTCGCCAAAAGCTCTATTAAAAATATCTTCAGCTATTTGATTAGAAATAGTATTAATTAGACTTTCCTGCACATCCAGGAGATTGGTGCGACCATCAAAATCCTGAAAATAGGAAAAAGATTGACTCCAGTTTTTTGTTTCATCGTGGCTATTTTCAAAATCAATTTTTATACTTATCGTAAGTCGGCTCAGTGCACTGGTATTGTCAGAGGTGGGGGCCTGGGAAGTAACACTGAAAGATTCTACTGTACCAATAAAGCTCAGGTCTGGATCAGTATCCTGAAAACGCAACCGGGACTGACTCCTGATTTTATCCTTTAATTTTTCTGTAAAGGTTATGGGCAGGGTAGCAGGACCGTTATCCACCCTGTTTTCCATCAAAGGAACGTAGAAAGTAGTGATGGCCGGGTCAATTGATGTACTTTTAAATGAATAGCAACCGACGAACGCAAGAAGTAAGAGTGATAAGCTTATTTTTTTCATTCCAGGTCGTATTGTTTGATTTTACGGTACAGTGTACGCTCACTGATCCCGAGCTCCTGAGACGCTTCTTTTCTGCGGCCTTTGTATTTTATTAAGGCCTTTCCAATAAGGTCTTTTTCCATTTGTTCTATTGACAAGGGTTCTTCCACCACTATAGTCTTAGGATCGAAGGCTATATTTTCATTTTTATCTAATACGACTGTTTTATGTACCGGACTGTCGTTGTATTCAGAGGCATAAGTGCGGACCGGGGCATTAGTAAATGTTTTTTCCAGTTTGTTTTCACCGGACCAAGCGGCCAGACTGGTATTGTTGTTCAAGTCGGGCATTTCGAGATTATTCCTTCTTATTAGCTCGAAAAACAAGCCTTTTAAGTCATTCATATCTTTTTTCAGATCGAATAATACTTTGTACAGTATTTCCCGTTCATCGAATTTCGATTCGGCGACCTTTCCGGGAACCAAAGAGAATTGATTTGCATTAAATGCAGGCATTAAATGCATTAGGGCAGATTTACTGATCAGCCTTTCCTCAGATAACACCGATAGTTGCTCAGCAAAATTTTTAAGTTCCCGCACGTTGCCTGGCCAGTGATATTGCAATAATAGTTCTTTCGCATCATCATCCAGTTCCACGGGCGTAGTGGAATATTTTTCTGCAAAATCTATAGAAAACCTCTTGAATAATAAGAGGATATCCCCGCGTCGATTTTTTAATGATGGTACATGAATCGGTACAATACTGAGCCTGTAGTACAAATCCTCTCTGAATCGGTTGGTCTGAATACGCTCCAGTAGATTTACATTTGTGGCTGCAACGATCCGTACATCAGTACGCTGAGATTTGGAAGATCCTACCCGAATGAATTCTCCACTTTCCAATACTCGAAGCAAATAAGCCTGTGTATCCAGGGGCATTTCACCAATTTCATCTAAAAATATTGTGCCGCCATCGGCTGTTTCAAAATAACCTTTTCGATCTCCCGTAGCTCCGGTAAAAGATCCTTTTTCATGCCCGAATAACTCCGAATTGATAGTGCCAGGCGGGATCGCTCCGCAGTTGACTGCAATGAGTTTATTGTGTTTTCTTTTACTCAGAGTATGAATAATTTGAGAAAAGATTTCCTTGCCCGTACCACTTTCGCCGGTAATTAATACAGTGAGATCAGTATCTGCCACGCGGATAGCTGTCTCCAAAGCACGCTCTAATTCTGCAGAGTGTCCTATGATGCCAAATCTGTTTTTTATTGCCTGAAGGTTAGTAGTAGCCATAATTAGTAGGGAGTTAAATAATATGTGCAAATAAAGTGGCACTATTAGCATCCGAAACTTTTACGTATACATAATCTCCTTGAGTATAATTTCCGGATTTAGGGAATACTATCATTTTGTTTTGACTGTTCCTGCCTTTCCATTCATGGGTGGATTTTTTAGAATCCCCTTCGATCAATACATTAAATACTTTTCCAATATCCTTTTTATTGCCTTCCAGGGAAAGTTGATTTTGCAAAGCAATTACTTCAGCTAGCCTCCTTTTTTTAATTTCCGTTGGAATGTCATCAGGGTATTTTTTGGCTGCCAATGTACCGGGCCTTTCACTGTAGGCAAACATGTAAGACATGCTGTACTGGGCAAAATTCATGATACTTAACGTGTCCTGATGTTCGATTTCAGTCTCACTGCAGAAACCGGTAATGACATCCGAGGAAATCGCACATTCTGGTAATATCCGACGGATAGAATTTACTCTATCAATATACCATTCACGGTCATAGGTTCGGTTCATTAGCTCCAGCACTCTGCTATTGCCCGATTGTACCGGGAGGTGAATGTATTTACATATATTTTCGTAGCTGGCCATGGTCATCAGCACTTCATCGGTAATATCCTTTGGATGGGAGGTGGAAAAACGGACTCTAAGATCAGGGTGTATTTGGGCTACTTTTTCCAAAAGTCTGGCAAAGTTGATGTGCTCTCCGTTTTCAGGATTGGTCCATTTATACGAATCCACATTCTGACCCAGTAAGGTTACTTCCTTGAATCCTTTCTCAAAGAGAGAGGCAGCTTCAGATACTATACTGTACAAATCCCGGCTCCTTTCACGGCCTCTGGTAAATGGAACCACACAAAAGGAACACATATTATCACATCCCCTCATGATGCTGATGAAAGCACTTACTCCATTTCTATCTAATCTTACCGGACTAATATCTGCATACGTTTCTTCTCTGGATAAAAAAACATTCATCCCCTTTGTCCCATCATTTGCACCGGAAATCAAGTCCGGTAAAGACCGGTATGCATCCGGACCGACAACCAGGTCCACTAATTTTTCTTCATCCAAGAGCTGTTTTTTCATACGTTCAGCCATGCATCCCAATACTCCGATTAATGTGCCGGGTTTGTCATCTTTTAATTTATCAAATGTGCGCAACCTCTTGCGAATGGTTTCCTCAGCTTTTTCGCGAATACTGCAAGTATTTAATAAAATCAAATCAGCCTCTTCGATTTGCCGTGTAGAGTGGTATCCTTCTCCACCCAGGATGGAAGCAACGATCTCTGAATCAGAAAAATTCATCTGACAACCATAACTTTCAATATAAAATCGTTTTCCTCCATCGTGCCCAACTGGTTGACTATCAAACACCTCACCTTGTCTTTCCTCCAGTATTACTTTTTCTGCTAAAGCTTGCTCAAACATTTAATATTTAAATATTGTGGATTGCAAAGATAACAGTTTTGACAAAATGGCAGGAACAATATAGGCTGCAGAGATCCAGACCATTATTTTGGTGATCCCAGGCAAAAATCAGCTGGTAATTAGTTTAAATAAATGTTTGATAATCAAGTCTGTTGCACCTTTGTTTTCATTAATATATTCCTCTGAACCTTTTTTGATTCTTTCCAATTTTTCCTGACTAAAGGTGTTTGTTATCTCTACTAACTGAGTAACATTATTAATAGAAAAAGCTATCGACTTTCCTATCATATCAGTTGCTTCCTTGAATGAAGTAAAATTCGGGCCAAACACGACCGGAATCCCATACACAGCTGGTTCCAATATATTGTGGATCCCTCTGCCGAATCCACCTCCGATGTATGCTATAGTTGCGTATGAATACAATTTATTTAGTATACCTATTTTGTTGACTATCATAACATTATATTCTGATCCTTCCCAGTCAGTATATTGTATCGGCGAGTATTCTTTAAAAAGATCCATTACTTGTTGAATTCTGTAGGGTGAGACATCATGAGGTACGATAATCAACTTAAAATTTTGATTCTGATCATACCATTCTTTAATTATGGTTTCATCTTCCCACCAGGAAGACCCTGCTATGAATATTGGTATTCCGGATTGTTCTGACTGAAAAAATGGTATTGATTCATTGCTTTTTTTGATGGAAAGTACTCTGTCAATACGGGTATCACCGGCTACGATGGCATTTTTACATCCAACCTGGTCCAACAAAACTTTGCTGTTTTGATCCTGCACGAATAGGGCATTTGCTTTTATCACTTTTTTCAACAACCATTTATTCCACGGCTGAAAAAGAAAATGGCCTTTCCACCAATAAGAAGAAACAAAAATAAAAGGAATGCCTGAAGTGATCAAACGATCAAGATGGTTAAACCAGAATTCATATTTTACAAAAATAGCTACTGCAGGTTGTACCGTATTTACGAACAACCTGGAATCCTTTTTAGTATCCATGGGCAAATATCCCACCCAATCAGCCAGGTGATAATTCTTCCTTGCATTATATCCAGAGTTGGAAAAAAAACTTAATACAATTTTTGTTTCGGGCCTGGAAGATTTAATAGTTTCCAATATAGGTCTGCCCTGTTCAAACTCACCCAATGATGCGCAATGCATCCAAATACAACCTTTAAGATTGGATGGCAATTCCTGTTGGTTTCTCACTTTCAAAAATGCTCTTAATTTAGGGCTGAAGAGGCCTGCTATATTAAGCATACCTTTTGCAATGAGGAGTACTATGTCATAAAAAAATCCCACCACGATTAATAATATATTTTATCCGGATTTGAAGCTTTAAATATGGGTAATATCCATTTTACAGTCAGTCCGATCAACCCATCTTTTTGTTTCTGATCTCCGAGGTTCGGGTGATCAAATTGCATATTCCTTCTTATTACGGTATTTGCCTGAGTGCAGGTCAGTTCAATTTCAAAATTGATTAATCGGTTTGTGCTCTGATACCTGTAAGCCAGGCTTTCTTCCAGAGCCACACCGGAGGAGAAGCGATCATACCCATACCGGTATTCACCGTTAATAGGTTCAAAAGTGTTTCCGGGATTTTGAAATCTAATCCAGTGCATTAAAAAGGCAGGTTTTAAACCCACTACTATAGCATGTGGGGAGTTCCTCACTTTAAATTCACGATTGACCCTTATCCCCATAAGCATTCCTCTTAGCCGCAAATCGACTTGAGCCAGTTGATGATCCCCTCCAATCAGATCACCTTCGGGTGTACGTAAACCGTGCAAAACATCTTCCTTTACTTGGGATCCAAAATAGTATTTAAATGAAGGCCCAATTTCCCAGGTCTTCATTTTTTTTAATATCGTTACTCCCAGTTTCCCATGGTCACCGTATCTGCTGTTAAAATCGCCAAAGCCTATCTGATATCCGTATCCAAATTGAAACAGCCAATTGGCCGAGATACTGTCTTGTGCAAAGGATTGGCTAACACTAAAAAATGAAATCAGAATCAGAAAAGCAGTAACCTTCAATTAAATGTGATTTATGAAAATTATCATGCAAATATATTATATCCGGCTGAATGAAATAGATGCCATTGAATACATTAAATATTTCAAAAAAAATTGATTGTCACCACTTTATGATCTATATTTGCCCCTCCTAAAAATTTAAAATGGCAGGCAAAAGAGTATTGATTACAGGAGCAGCCGGTTTTCTTGGTTCTCATTTGTGTGATCGGTTTATCAAAGAAGGAGACACCGTAATCGGGATGGATAATTTGATTACAGGTTCCCTTAAAAATATTGAACATCTCTTTAAACTGAAAGAATTTGAATTTTACCATCACGATGTAAGCAAATTTGTCCATGTACCGGGACATTTGGATTATATTTTGCATTTTGCTTCTCCTGCAAGTCCGATAGATTACCTCAAAATGCCAATACAGACATTAAAAGTAGGTTCACTTGGCACTCATAATTTATTAGGATTGGCAAGAGTAAAAAATGCCAGACTTCTCATTGCCTCCACATCTGAGGTATATGGCGATCCTTTGGAGCACCCTCAAAAGGAGGAATATTGGGGAAATGTAAACCCCATCGGTCCGCGAGGAGTATACGATGAAGCCAAACGCTTTCAGGAAGCCATCACAATGGCTTATCACCATTTTCATGGACTCGAAACCCGAATCGTACGCATTTTCAACACGTATGGTCCCAGAATGCGTGTACAGGATGGGAGGGCATTGCCTGCTTTTTTTTCACAGGCCATCAGGGGAGAAGAAATCACCGTATTTGGAGATGGCTCGCAGACTCGTTCATTTTGTTATGTAGATGATTTAATAGAAGGTATCTACAAACTTTTATTGAGTGATTACCATCTCCCGGTCAATATTGGGAATCCCGATGAAATTACTTTGCAGGAAGCGGCAGAGGAAGTAAAAAAATTGGTTGGTACCGGATCGCAAATTGTATACAAGCCACTTCCAATCGATGACCCAAAAACCAGGAAGCCGGATATCACCAAAGCAAAGGCGATACTTAATTGGGAACCAAAAGTGAATAGAACAGAAGGATTCAAACATACTCTTCAATATTTTAAAGAAGCATTAGCATGAGTACTCAAACTAAAATCATATGGATCACAGGGGGCGCCGGATTTATCGGCTCGCATGCTGTCAGGCATTTTGTAAATAAATACTCCAACTATGAAATTGTAAACATCGATTCGCTTACCTACGCAGGTAACCTGGCCAACCTCAAGGATATTGAGCATAACCCCAGATACCATTTTATCCAGGCTGATATTACAGATGAGGCTGCGTTGCAATCTGCCTTTAATCAGTTTCCCGCAGATTGGATCATCCATTTTGCTGCTGAATCTCATGTGGATAGGTCTATCATGGATCCATTATCATTTATCAAAACAAATGTATTGGGAACAGCCAATTTACTCATGCTGGCAAAGAAAAACTGGAGTACCAGAGAGGGTAAATTATTTTATCATATTTCCACAGACGAGGTATTTGGTAGTTTGGGAAATGAAGGTTTTTTTACTGAAGATACTGCGTATGACCCCAGATCCCCATACTCAGCCTCAAAAGCTTCATCCGATCATTTTGTCCGAGCTTATTACCATACCTATCATCTCCCGATACTGATCTCTAATTGTTCCAATAATTATGGACCTTATCAATTTCCTGAAAAATTGATCCCCGTAGTAATTCAGAATATTCTGAAAAAAACGGCTATCCCGGTTTACGGGGAAGGAACTAATATCAGGGATTGGCTTTTTGTACAAGACCATGTAGAGGCAATAGATTTGATTGCACACCAGGGAAAAACGGGTGATACTTATGCTATTGGAGGCCATAATGAATTAAGAAACATCGATTTGGTGCGATTATTGTGTAAGATCATGGATAAAAAGCTTGGAAGGCAAAGTGGAGAATCTGAAAAACTGATCCACTTTGTTAAAGACAGACCGGGTCACGATATGCGATATGCCATAGATTCATCTAAGTTGCAATCTGAATTGGGTTGGCAACCTAAGATCATGCCCGAAAGAGGAATGGAGATTACTATAGACTGGTACCTGAAAGAAAAGGAATGGTTACAAGATGTGACTACCGGGGCTTACCAATCGTATTATAAAGAACAATATCAACACAGATAAAAATAAATGAATAAAACCATACTATTAATACTCTCCTTTATTTATTTTATCCCTTCATTTATTTTTGGGCAAGTACCCAATCTGCCCAATGCACAACGATTTGCTGCCAGTGAGTTGGCCAGAAGAGGAATTACAGAGCAAGAATTAATTGATAAATTGGCTGAAAAAGGAGTATTCCTCGATAACATTCAAAATATGTCAGCAAACGAAGCTATCCGGTTGCAGTCAGCCATTGAGCAAGCTATTGCTGAAATCGAAGCCGAAAGAGTTTTAGGTAATGCTAATGCAAGCCAGTTTAGAAATAACGACACTGCCGCGCGTACACAAATAAACAGAAACGGACTTTCCCCTACATCCAATGACTCCACCAGGTTACCAAATTCAGATCCAACCAATCCTGGACCCGCAACGATTCCCGGCAGAGACAGTGTGGTTTACCTTCCGTCTGCAACCACTTCTAAAACTTCTAATACAGCTAGCAATCTCCAATCTCAACCTATAGATATCTCCAATTTGGTCTACGGGCAGGAGATTTTTAAAAATAAAAGCATACAACTTTATTCTAAATCAGAAAATATTAAACCACCCGACACCTATGTATTGGGGATAGGAGATGTATTAAATATTCACATTTTTGGAAGGTCAAAGGCAGATCTTAAAAATCTGGAGATAAACCCTCAGGGATATATACAGCCCGGAAATTATCCCAGGATATATATTAAGGGATTGACCTATTCTCAAGCTAAGAAAATTGTGAGTCAAAACCTCGCTAATTATTATGTTTTCTTACCAAATGAGTTTGAAATGACCATCGATTTTAGCCGTGAGATAGGTGTGAATATTTACGGTGAGGCAGAACAAATAGGTACTTTCAATATTCCTGCCACCAATACAGCCATCAATGCTTTGGTCGCTGCCAAAGGTCCTAATAGAATCGGGAGCGTAAGAAATATTAAGCTCATACGGGGAAAAGTGACTAAAAATATCGATATCTATGAATTTATTAATAATCCAGCTATATCCCAGGATTATTATCTTGAGCAAAATGACATCATCCATATTCCGGTAGCACAAAAAGTCATAACCATTGCAGGCGCAGTTAGAAGACCAATGAAATACGAGTTACTGGAGAATGAAGATCTGATGAAGCTTATCCAATACGCAGCCGGATTGAGGGAAGATGCGTATCAAAAAAGTATTCAGGTAAAACGATTTGTAGATGATAAAGAAAAAATCATTGATGTACCTTATCGGGAATTGCTCGCTTTAAAAAGTGACTTTAAACTCCTGGGAGGAGATGTGGTCACCATTAAAAAAATACCGCTTCCCACGGAACAAATAGTAAGTATTTATGGTCGAGTGGAAACCCCCGGTATCTATGAATTAATTGATGGAATGAGAATATATGATCTTCTGGAAAAAGGCCAGGTGAGAAGAGGAGCCAAAACGGATTTGTCCTTTTTGCAAAGGCTAAACGATGATGGCTCCGTGTCCATGCAAAGAATTAATATTAGTAAAATACTGGAAAACAGAACGGATTCCAATAATATACAGCTGAGACCACAAGACAGACTCACCGTCTATTCACTTTCTATGTACGTAGATCAGGAATACATCACAGCGGGCGGGGCCATCAGGCAATCTGTACAAGTTCCTTATGACCCAAATAAAAGTTACAGAGTTTCTGATATGATACTGATGGGAGGTGGAGTGGCGCAGGACGCTTTGGAATTTGGATATATCAAAAGAATCAACAGAGACAATTTTGTGGAAAAAGAATACCTCGTATTCAATACGCAAAAAGCAATTTCTGATCCAGGCGGTCCTGATGACCCTATTTTGGAACCGGGTGATGATATTTTGATTTACAATGACCGGTCTTTTTATGACGAAGCATTTGTTTCCATTTCAGGTAGTGTGCGTAAACCGGGCAGTTTTCCTTTTGGTCCTGGTTTTACATTGAAAGACCTCGTGGTATTATCCGGAGGATTTACCATGCAGGCAGCCACCAATCGAATAGAGGTATTTAGAGTGATGCTGGATGAAAACAAACCTACAAAAACGGTAGTGGCTACCCTGACTTTGCGTAGGGGAGATGTGATTGCCGATAATAAAGACGGGCAATATAAGCTCATGCCCTTCGACCAGGTCCAGGTACGGACCGTCCCTGATTTTGAAATGCAGCAAAATGTAATTATAGAGGGAGAGGTATTATTTCCCGGTACCTATGCATTGATAAAAGACAATGAGACTGTGGTAGATTTACTTCGAAGGTCAGGAGGTCCCAGTGCTGAAGCCTTTTTAGAAGGTGCGACGCTATATAGGACACAGGATAGTATTGGGTATATCGTATTCAGAATGACTAAAGCAGTAAAAGAGCCCAATTCTTGGGATAATCTGATTTTAAAACAGGGTGATCGACTTATGATTCCTAAGGTTATTGATTTTATACAAGTACAAGGCGCTACGGATGCAGCTGAATTGTATCAACAAAAATTAATAGGGGCAAATAACAGTGTGAATGTGGCCTTTGTGCCAAATAAAAGAGCCAAGTTTTATGTGGATGAGTTTGCAGCCGGTGTCGCCAAAACAGGGTCAGCCTCCCGCATTACCGTAGAACTCCCAAACGGCAAGATTGCAAAAACAAAAGATTATTTGCTTTTTAAAATATATCCGAAAGTAAGTAAAGGATCTATCGTGAAAGTAGGCACAAAGCCACCGCGGACAGCCAGGGCTAGCAGAGATGAAATATTAGTTGATTCCAATGGAATATCGAGAAGGGTACCCAGGGCAAAGGTAAATTGGTCAAAAGTATTAAGTGATGCCATGGCGCAGACCACTGCCGTCTTATCTTTTATATTATTAATACAGAATGTAAAATAATACCCAGTTATTTTATTCTTGTTCGAATAATCTCTCTGTCCTTCAGATATTCACACCATTCACATTCCGGTTTATTACACCCTTTTTCAAACTGGTGGGACTTTATTTTGGTGTAAACATCCTCGATCAATGTTGCCATATACAGTAAATCTTCATTGGTAAAACTGTATTCCTTATTTGTGAATTTCAAAGGATCTAATTTGTCCGTTTGCAGGAATAAAATATTCGCTTTCTGGACATTCCACTTTTTGGATCTGTCCAGATCGAGAATTATTTTATAAAAAAGAGATTGCCTCCAGTGATCGCCACCATCTGATTTATTGCTTCTTATTGGTAATTTTTGTTTAGCGCCAGAGCTATCCCCCTGACCCGACTTAAAGTCAATCAATATCGAATGGCTTCCATAGGATAAGACCTGATCAATTTTTCCTTTTAATGGAATTCCTTGCAGTTGCACATTATCTATAAAATATTCTAATTTATATTCCTTTACTTCTTTCCATATAGATTGGTTTTGCTCCAGGAACAGGGGGAGCATTTTAGAGAATTTCCGAATCAATCCATTATACTCCTCTGCAGTAAAATGCCATTCGTTTCTTTTCAGGGATTGATTAAAAAACTCAACTAAATATTCTGGATCGCAGGAAGTGTTTTTTAAGTATTGAAAGAAAAACTCATGAAGCGCCTCGTGCAGACTGGTGCCCAGCCCGATATGTGCATTATCTAATACCGGAACACGAAGTATTTCTTCAAAATAAAATTTACGTGGACAATCCAGATATTGATTTAGTACCGATGCGGTCATTACAAAATCAGTAAGATAGGTATCTATCAGGTGGTGATTAAATATTTCCGGTTGTACTGATTTTTTAGTATTGATCAGGATCATTTTATCAATCAGTAATTGTTCTTCTACTGATTCTGGTAATACCGTTGAATTGAGAAACTCTAATGTATTCTGTACAAAGTCGGAGGGTACTGTATTTTTTTCAATTTCGCTATCCGAAAGTACCGGCCAGGAAATAGTTAGATTTTTTTTTGCCCTGGTCATGGCCACATAAAATAATCTTCTTTCATCAAGTGGTCTGTATTGTTTGCTTTGTTCTATTTGAGTGAGGTGATCGGGAAGTTTATAGGCTTGTTGTTCTTGCCCTCCGTAGCCCTCCCAATCCGCTTTTTGTGCATTCATGATCCATACCGATTCAAATTCCTGTCCTTTCGCTGCATGGGCTGTGAGTATATTCACCCCGTTTGAAGTAGTGTACCCTGCTTCGAGATTTATTGGTATTTCGAAATTGGCCATTTTTTCTAACTGATCCAGGTAGTCAGACAGCTGAATATGAGGTTGATGTTGACTGATTGACCGGATGTGTTGAAATAATGTGTTAATACATCTCAGATTCCAGGTAGATTCTGCAGAATTCAAAGCCCAGGTTAAAAGCCCTGAATGTTTAAATATTTCTTCGATGATTGTGTATAGAGCTCTTACCGGAGGCAATTCTTTCTGCCATGTTTTTAATTTTTGAATGAAATCGGAAAGGGCCCCCCGGTTTTTAAATGGAGCATCAGGCCAGGCCCCTGCATCAGCTATTTTCTGGGCCAGGAATTTTCTTTCTCTGTTTTTTCGTTCCAGAAAAGCCACCAATGCGACATCATCATTTTCCAATCCCCAATAAGGCAAGTACAGCAGTTGCATCAGGTATGCTTCTCCACTGGTTATCTCATAAAATTCGGCATTTATATATTTCAATAATAATATAAAATGCCTTATGAAGGGCTGATCAAGAATGTCTTTTCCCAGTTTTAGATTAACAGGTATACCCTCCAATTCCAGCAAATAAATCAAATCCTGTACGGTTTTTATTCTTCGGGTCAATATTGCCGTTTCCGAAAGGTTTTCATTATTTCGGTGTTTTTCCCTGATATAATTAAATATTGCCAGGGTTTCATGTTGTGGATTTATAAACGATCGAATCACCGGAGTTTGTGCCTCGGCTGTTGCATCAGCGGCTATGAGCTTTTTATTTATTTTTTCAATGGTCCCGGCTGGCAATTCTAAATAATAATCTTTAATTCTTCCGGTTGGAAGTCTTTCTATCAGGTTATTCGCACAGTCCAGTATCTTTTGGGTAGATCTGAAATTTTCAGTAATACAATAGACATCAATACCAGGATATTTTTTAAAAATTTGTATCAGATTTTGTTCATTGGCACCTTGAAAACGATAGATGGCCTGGTCATCATCACCTACTACAAAAAGATTTGGTTCTTCCCAATAACCGATTAATTGTAACACTATATTGTTTTGAATGGCATTGGTGTCCTGAAACTCATCAATAAGAAAATAGAGGTAGTGCTCCTGGTATTTTAATAAAAGATCCGGATGTTTGATAAAAGCAGATTTTACTTCCAACAACATATCATGATAGTCTATCCATTGCCTTTCCTTCATCTTTTCGATGTAGGAGTTATAGGTTTTGAGTACATCAATAGTTCTTAAAAATTTCCCTTTATCTTCATAATAGGTGGTTTTTAGCTGAGCACTGTTTTTCTTATATTGGTAGTCAGGTACCTCGGCCATGCGGTCTATGTATTCCAGCGTATCCCGGATGATTTGACTTGCATTTTTCTCCTCCTTTTTAAGATTCTCATACTGCTTGTCAAATCGGATAATGTCAAAATGTCGGTCACCAATAATTCGCTTTACCCGGCTGTCATCCGGTAATTCCAGCAATATTTGTTCGATCAGTTCATACCGCTGTAATGGACTCGCCAGCTTGAATTTTTTAAAATCGAAGAAATACTCAGGGTTTTCATTAATA
>CAYNIG010000050.1:0-21766 GCA_964396995.1 uncultured Saprospiraceae bacterium
CAATAGTGCCAAACTCCGTTCACTTGATGCTATCAGCCAGCAGATAATAAACGAACATGCGGCTCCCGGTGGTCAGCTTCTTGTGGCCAAAGATGGCAAAATAATATATCACAAAGCTTTTGGTTTTTTTGATTACAATAAAAAGAACCCGGTAGGTTTGTCAGACATATATGATCTTGCCAGCATTACGAAGGTAGCGGCGAGTACATTGGGAGTAATGAAATTGTATGAGGAGGGGAAAATTTCATTGAATGCACCCATGGCGGATTATTTGCCTGATTTGAAACAATCCAATAAATCTGCTATCACTCTTACCGAAGCTATGAGTCACCAGTCAGGGTTGCAATCCTGGATCCCATTTTATAAAGAAACTTTAGTGCGGGTGCGTAGACGGCAATACAAACCTGATCCCAAATATTATTCGAGCAAAGCCACCAGCAAATTTAATCTCCCTGTGGCAAATGGTTTGTTTCTTAAAAATGGCTATGATCAGATGATTTGGTCTACGATTCTTAATTCACAGATGCGGTCAAGTAAAAGATATTTATATAGCGACCTGGGGTTTTATTTAATCGCCGAGATGATACAAAAGCAATCCGGGCTTAAAATTGATGCGTATTTAAATAAACACTTTTATAGCCCGCTTGGTTTATCAGCGACCATGTACAATCCTTATAAAAAACTTCCCATCACGGTGATTGCACCTACAGAAGTAGATCATTATTGGCGCAATACAAAAGTGCAGGGTTACGTGCACGATATGGGAGCTGCCATGATGAATGGGGTGAGCGGGCATGCCGGGCTGTTTAGTAATTCGTATGAATTGGGCACTTTAATGCAAATGTTACTTAATGGTGGAGAATATGGTGGAAAAAAATACCTGAATAAATCTACAATCGATCTTTTTACCACAAGACAACTTGGGTCTACACGGCGAGCAATGGGCTTTGATATGAAGGAGTTAGATCCAGTCAAACCACAGCCAGCTGGTTCACTGGCATCTCCAAATACATTCGGCCATACCGGATTTACCGGTACTGCCACCTGGGTAGATCCCGACCATAATCTTGTATTTGTATTCCTGTGCAACCGAACTTATCCATCTATGTCAAATAATCGATTGCATAAGAGAGATTTCAGGTCAAGATTGTTGGATGCGGTATATCTGGCCATGGAGGATAAAGATTTCAACAAGCCGACTTATGTAGAGCAGCCCGAGAATTAAGAGATGTTCGGCCAGGCACCTTCCCTATTTCCGATTCTGGTATTCTTGGGTCTAATTGCGTAAATAAAAAAGCCCTTGCGCACAACTTCCTTTCTAAAAACCATCCATTGTACTAAGGGAACTCTAAAACCCCTTTGGGGCACATTAATTATAATGATACAAAGATAAGTAGTTAGTGTTACCGGAATATTAAGCTTTTAGAATTCAGAATATCTCTGCTGGCGGTAAATTGAAATCTTCACCCTGTTTATTCAGGCAACGGTTCACCAGGAGCAAACACCGTTTTAGGTACTTTTTTCTCCACAGGTGGTATTGAATTTAAATACCTGTACACAGCCCTGATTTCGACTTCATCTAATCTGGAGAAGGCATCCCAAGGCATAGGAGAAGTTTCATGGATCCTGCCTAGTTTGAAGCGGGCGACAAATGCATTTTCGTTCCATTCTGATAATCTGCCGGTTTCTTTGTGCGGGGTAAGATTGGGTGATATAAAGGAAAATCCTTTAGTCATGGCATCTGCAGGCATAAGAAATCCACCTGCAAATGGTTCGCCTATAAATGCTCCTGTTTTAAGATCCCTATTGGTGTGACACCCTACACAATTGGCAACACTGTTTGCTATATAGGAACCATACTCTTTGGTGGTGTCTATTTTAATTGATTTAGGAGGAGTTCCTTTGGGTCCTTCAGGTTTGATCAAGCCGGTTGCAAGCACAGCTTTACCTAAAAAATTATAAGCTGAGGGCTCTATTTTATTTTTTACAGGTGGCTGTGATCGGAGGAAGGATATCACCGCCGTAAGGTCATCATCCGACATATTTTGGAATGGCATGAACGGGACTATCACTCTCCCGTCAGCTCCAACAGAATGTCTCATTACCCGGGCTATCTCCCCATCAGTAAGTTTTCCAATGCCTGTTTCAATATCCGGGGTCAGATTTCTTGGTCTGAATACTCCGGGATCTATTGGCATTTCAAATCCTCCACTTAATGGTATAATAGCTCCTTTTTTTAGTTCTTCAAGCCTGGATATATCCCCGTGGCAGTCTGCACAGTGTGCTGGGCCATATACCAGGTATTTGCCCCGGGCTATTACGGCTGAGTCGGTGCTGGCTTTTACATCAGGATAAGGAGCATCGTGTTTTTTAGACCAGGTGACCATTACAAAAATTACAAACCCAAGTATGAGAATGGCTATAATTCCCATTAGATAAAGAAGAAATCTTTTCATGATGAAAATGTTGGTTTTTTGATTGATTTTTCTATAATCCGAATTGAATACTTTTACTCAATAGGATTTGCATATTGGTAGTTTAAATAATAGACCGGTTTTAAAAATACAAAAAAGGAATAAATTAATAGAAAAAATAGTTTTGGAAATTGGATAATTTACTTTATAAGATTATTTCCAAAAGCCAAACTAACCTTTAATTATTTCTCTTAAAGACTTTACGATGCATATCTTTTAAGCCTTTTGATTCGATATATTCGTACAATTCCTGAGCAGCAGTACCCCCCTTTTTTGCATGATGCAGCAGGGTAAATCCATGCGGACCTATACTTTCAATTAGTTTGGGATATTCCTCCAGTAAAGCTTTTACTATAGTTGTTTTTCCAAGCATAGTCAGGACAAAAATATCATATCTGGCTCCATGCTCTATCAAGTGATTGGCTATGTCTTTATTCCCAACATGTCCTGCAGCCCCTGCAGCGGTTTCAAAATCACCATCCCCCCAGTCCCAGGAAGAATTTAAAATATGTGGATGATTGGTTAGCATCTCCTTTACTTTATCCAGGTTACTGTGTGCGACAGTAACAAATTCCTTTACTAATTTAGTGTCCATAGGCAATACCGGATCGGGTTGTAAAATATAGGAAGGAGTTAGAACAAATCCTGAACAAAGTCCAATAGATTTTTTAACAAATAGTCTGCGATTAGTGTCTGACATGGTAATGGAATTTTGAAATTAAAGATAAGGTCATTTTTATTGATATAAATTTTACTGTACCAGACCTGGTAAGATAACTTAAAGGGTCATTCTGTACGCAGTGATTTTAAAGGATTTGCAATAGCAGCCTTTATGGCCTGAGAGCTCACAGTAAAAACCGAAATAAGTAGTGCTGTACCACCTGCAAGAGCAAACATCCACCAGGAAAGTAAAATGCGATAATTAAAAGATTCCAGCCATTTATTCATGGCCCACCATGCAATCGGGGTTGCCAATATGGTTGCAATTAATACCAATCTGATAAAGTCAATAGATATGATGGTAGTCAGATTAAACACCTTTGCACCTAATATTTTTCTAATGCCTATTTCTTTCCTTCTATTTTCAGCACTAAACGCTGCTAATCCAAATAATCCAAGGCTTGAAATCAATATAGCCATTGTGGTAAATGCATTTATAATGTAGGATAGTGAAATTTCTGATTCGTACATTTTTTGGACTTCCATATCTAAAAAAGTATATTCGAATGGAAGCGATGGAAATATTTTATCCCAAATGTCTTCTATTTGACCCAGCAGTGATTTATAGTCAGTCGATGAGGTATTCACTGTTAAATTGGCCAGATAGGGGTCCTGATCATTGAACATTAACAATAAAGGCTTTATTTCCTGATGTAAAGAATTAAAATTAAAATCTTTCATGACACCTGCAATTTCATATTTAATTTCAGTCCCCCCCTGCTCAGTATAAAGTGAAGTTCCTTCTGCTTTATTTAAGTCTATTCCTAATCTATTAGCCATAGTTTCATTGATTAGGACTTTTCCGGTATCGTTCATTCTGAAATCCCTGCCGCTGATGAGCGTTATTCCATTAGCCTGGGTAAAATACTGATCGGTAAGCATAAATCTGGATACCTGCCCACCTGACATTGAATTACCGGCAAGGTAAAAAGTCCAATCATTCAAAATGGGTTGGCTAAGATAATAAGCTGATCTGCTCACTGCTTTTATCCCTGCCAGTTGACGCAAGGAGGTTGCAAATTCCGCGCCTTTATTCATGGTCTCATTGGTATGAAATGTAAAAACCAATTTTTGATTTTGGTCAAAGCCTAAGTCTTTATTCTTGATATACTTGAGTTGACTATAAATCACTATTATCCCGGCCATAAGCACGATGGCCATCATAAACTGAAACACTACCAGTGTACGGCGAATTCCAATTGCCGAGATCCCGTTTGAAAAATTCCCTTTTAACACTTTAATTGATTCGAAAGCAGATAAATAAAATGCAGGATAACTTCCGGCTACTAATCCCGTAAAAAGAATCAATGAGGTTAATATGATCCACAGTCGGGCATCTTCAAAAAATGAGTAAGAAATATCCGCCACGGTCATCGAATTGATTAAGGGTAGTAAAAAATAAAGGAGTGGGACCGCAATGACTACTCCTATAAATGCCATTACTATTGATTCTGATAAAAACTGTCTCACCAATTGATTTTTTCCTGCACCAATGGCTTTCCTGATTCCGACTTCCTTAGCCCGGTCTATGGACCTGGCTGTAGACAGATTCATAAAATTGATACAGGCTATGATCTGTATGAGTATGGCTATCAGAAACAATATTTTTAGAAAAGCAGGGTTTGCTATTTTATCCATTTCATTTTCAAAACCCATGGTGGTATGAATGGAGGTGACCGGTTGCAAATGCAATTGCTTTTCCATACCTAATTGCTTTAGTTGCTCCTGACCGTATTTTTTTAGAAATGCTGGCAATTTGGCCTCCAAAGCCGAAACATTTGTTTCAGGATTAAGTTTTACATAGGAGTAGGTAAAATTATTTCCTGCCCATGAGTCATTCTTTTGAGTATAACTTCCCATACCACCTCCATTCATGGTGATGTAAATATTGGCCTGAATATGTGATTTGCCTAAGCTTCCATTTACTACTCCCTGAACAGTATAGGTACCCTTACCATAAGAGTACTCCATTTCAATTTGCCTTCCGATAGGTTCCTCTTTTCCAAATATTTTCTTAGCCAGCTCTTCCGTAATCACTATGGAATAGGGGTTTACTAAAGCCCTGGAATAGTCTCCATACAAAAAATGATAATCAAATAATTCAAAAAAGGTAGAATCGACAAATACCACTGATTTTTCGCTCCACGATTTTTCATCATAATGAAGGATGTATTGGGATACTCCAAGGGAAGGTATTACTCTGGCAAATTGCCTGACTTCTTGGAAATCTCTTTTCATGGCAGGGGCCGTAGGTGGAGATACTGTTGCATTCACGTGTTTATCACCGGGAAGTTGTAAGGCGGAAGTAATCCTGTACATGTCCTTTGCATCACGATGGTGTTTATCATAACCAAACTGATCTGAAACGTAAAGCATGATATACAGGCAGCTTAAAGTCCCGAGTGACAATCCGATAATATTTATACTGCTGTGGGTCTTATTTTTTACAAGATTTCGAAAAGCGATCTTCAGGTGATGGTATAACATAAAGTTGAATTTTAAAATTGACAGGATTTTTTGTTTTATAATTTGAATAACAAGTAACCTGGACCAATCCAAATCAATAAATACGAAGCCCGGGCTCAATTCTAAATGTATCTACACAAGCTATGCCAATACAATTAAAGCCTTGATTTGCAATATTTTATTATATTAACTATTATTATAAAGTGTACGAAATCGGACATTCACATACAAATTCATACAAAAGCCTGCGCTTTTATATTATCTTTAAAATTTAAGAATAACCAGGTAAAAGATGAAAGGCTTCCTGATTACCATCATGATACTTCAATTTTGTATGTTAAATCTGATGAGATCCCAATCAGATTCAGCGATTGTATACGGCGAAGTAAATAAGGACTACAATCGTCCTGCACGAATGATAAAACTGCCAGGTGGTAATCTGATTTGGGCAGGCGAATGGAATAACGATGCAGTGGTAATGAAAATTTCTCCGTCAGGTAAAGAAATTAAAAAACTGATTTTTTCTTATGCTCCTGGTTCTGTATTGAAGTCAAGAGATCTCTTGTTGGATGCAGATAATACTTTGGTAATAGCCGGGGAATGTATTAAATGTATCCCGGAAGATAGTCTGCCAAGAGTCATTTTATTCAGGATAGATACTTCATTGAACATGGTACAAAACAAAACACTGCTCCATGGAAAGACAAAATCGAATCCGTTTATTTACAATCCTTCTATCGCTCGCAATAAAAACACGTTGATGCTGGTTGCAAGCCAGGGAGCAGAAGGATTGAATTATGAAGACCTCTATTTAGCTTCGATCAATAAGCAACTCGATACAGTATGGACTAAATCTATTAATTCGTGTGAAAACTGTGGATTTGAATACCCTGTTAAAATGACGGCTACCAACAACGGTTTTGCTGCGTTTGCTTATCATGCATTCACTGATACAGCGACCTTATTTCATTTTGATGACAAAGGAGAAGTTTTGTGGAAGCAACGATCCTATACTTTTAATGGGGTAATCGGAGGGGCAATTTCTTATTATAATGGTAAAATTTATATTGGAGTAGGAGTACGGGGATTGCCTTCTGATCCTTTTTTTTATGTAGCCACTATTCTGACCTTTGATGAAAGGACCGGAACTGCTTTAGGTGCTACATCATTATCGGATGCATTTACTGACAGAACGATCAGCAGTCTTGAATTTGCAAAGAATGGATATTTGATTGTAGGGTATAGAAGAGTCATTCAGGATTTTAGTGGATCACTATTGGCATCTCAGGTGCTGCGTTTGGATTTGGTTTCTGTTACCCCTAAATTTATTGATCTTACTCCAATTCCCAATCCTAACGATATTACCAATATGGGAGTGGTGTATGCTTTGCCGCTGAATGACGATGGATCCAAAATAGGAGCAATTGGTATACGTGGTTTCTTTAATCGTACATTTTATTATACCAATCCTGAAAAGACCGTATCCTATGCAGACTTTGCACCGGATCAAAATTTCACCGTTTTTCCTAACCCGGTCCGTGAACATCAAGCTTTCAATATAAACGTGAATGAAAAATGGAAGCCAGGGCAACCTCTTACGGTGGAAATATATTCATTGAATGGTCAGCTGATGCGGAGACTAAAAAGACCCGTGTCAACATCGCATTATTCTATTTCAGGTCTGGAGAGGGGATGGTATACAGTGGTTTTGAAAAATGGGGAGAGCCTGGCATCAAAAAAAATTTTAGTCCATTGAGTTTAAAGGACAAACGATGAAAGGCTGCCAATGATGCAAGGACTAAAAGGTATACGCACGGTCATTTATATGGGGGAATTAAATTTAACATATTAATGATACGATTAGAATAAGTATAAACCTATTTTACTATTTTTTGTTTAAATTTTTTAATACTTAATGCTAAGCAATTTTAATAAATCCATTTTAGAGCGTATAAACAAAAAAGCTCGTACCGATGAAAACACAGGCCTCGGCACCAACAGCAATTATTACGGCGGCAGGTACTTCAATAAGTCTGGAATACCTAATGCTTATAAGACAGGTTTACCTTTTTGGGAGAAGTACAGTGTATTTCATACCATGCTTCATATGCCGATATGGAAATTCTTATTGGTAATTTTAATTACGTTTATTAGTGTAAATATATTATTTGCCATATTGTATCTCAGTATTGGTTTGGATAACCTGGCAGGCTTGCAAGTAAACAATACGAGAGACAAAGTAAGCGAAGCTTTCTTTTTTAGCAGCCAGACCTTTACTACTGTAGGTTACGGGCGGCTGGCTCCAACTGGATTTTGGATGAGTTTAGTGGCTTCACTGGAATCGTTATTGGGATTACTTGCCCTGGCCTTAGCTACTGGACTGTTTTATGGACGATTTTCTAAGCCAGAAGCATTTATTAAATTCAGTAAAAATGCCATCATAGCTCCGTATAAAGATGGTATTGCTATAATGATGCGAATGGCCCCATATAAGAATACCAATCTCACTGATGCCGAAGCAAAACTTACGCTGGGCATGATGGTTGATGAAAATAATGTAAAGACCAATAAATTTTATACACTTCCCCTGGAACTTTCCAAAGTAAATACGCTTACACTAAGCTGGACGCTGGTGCACGCGATAGATGAAAATAGTCCTTTCTATGGACTATCCATGTTTGATTTGCAACAGGCCAACGCGGAAGTGATTGTCTTTTTAAAAGCTTTCGATGAAAGCTATAGTAATAATGTGGTGACCCGTACTTCCTATACCTTCCAGGAAATAAAAGTCGGGGCAAAATTTATACCCATGTATCATCGTACGGAGGATGGCGGAAGTACGGTCATAGAAATGCAATTGCTTGATGCCACAGTTCCGGTTGATCTTAGTAAAACGAAAGTTATGAATCTGGAAGAAAAGGTCGCATGAAGAATTGGTTATTTTTTATTCATTCCTTTTAATGCCAGGTGAGACTTGATTTTAAAAGCGCGGAAAAATGGGTATGTATTAGTGATGTATAATCAATCTTAATCTGAATGGGTTTTTTATTGGAAAATTCATTCAATTCTAAAATTTCTTTACTAAAAGACTACTCCTTTTAACTTCAACCCACTGTCTTCAGGCCAACCATACATGATATTCATATTCTGTACAGCCTGCCCACTGGCACCTTTAAGCAAATTGTCAAGCATAGAAACAATCAATAGATTATCACCGTGTTTTTCGAGATAGAGCAATGCTTTATTGGTATTTACCACTTGCTTGAGATCAGGATTTTCTGTTACCATTTTAGTAAAGGCCTCGGCTCTATAGTATTTTGTAAATAGTTTCTGAGCCTCATCCAGGTTCAAATCGCTTTTGGTGTACACAGTAGCATATATGCCTCTGGTAAAATTTCCACGTACCGGAATAAAATTCAGATTTGCTTTAAAATCAGGGTACAATTGAGTCAATGATTGTCTGATCTCCGGTACATGCTGGTGATTAAAAGGTTTATAAATGCTGATATTATTTGTACGCCAGCTGAAATGCAGGGTATCACTTAAGGCTTGCCCTGCCCCTGTACTGCCTGTAATAGCATTGATATGAATTTCATCATTTAAAAGTTTGGCATTTGCCAGGGGTAATAAAGCCAATTGAATGGCGGTGGCAAAACAACCACAGTTGGCAATCTTTCTGCTTTTTTTGATCCTTTTTCGGTTTAATTCAGGAAGTCCGTAGACAAAATCATGAGTACCATCCTCAATTCGGAAGTCCATGCTTAGGTCTATTACCCGCGTAGTTTTATCGAGCTTGGTCTTAGCCATAAATTCCTTTGCTTTTCCATGCCCTGTACAAAGAAATATTACCTCAGGTTGACCCTCGGTTTTAGCACTAAATAGCATATCGGTATCTCCGACGAGATCACCATGAATAGACGCTATTGGTTTACCTTGTTGGCTTTCACTTACTACGCACGTAAGTTCTACGAACGGGTGATTTAATAAAATGCGGATCAATTCTCCACCTGTATATCCTGCTCCGCCGATGATTGCTACGGGTACCATAATACGAAGGTAGGCAAATTGGTATTTAAATGCATTCTCATGGGTATTTCTTTCTTATCCATGAGAATTAAAATATATTTGCCTTATGAAAAAACAGTTATTATATATAGTAATTCTCAGTACTTGCTTTTTCACTGCTTGTAATAACGAAACTAAAAAAGCACCGGAGTCGGTACCATCCACCCAAACAGAAACTTCTGCCGTGGTGGATACAAGTGCGCAAGCCTTGGCCTATGCCTGTCCAATGCATCCCGAAGAAAAAGGCAAATCAGGAGACTTTTGTCCTAAATGTAAAATGGCGCTTGTGGCTGAGAAAAATACCAGTCACGATGAGCATGCCGGTCACAATCATTAAGCGTTGTTATGGTTTTACATCCCTGGCATGAGGTGGAAATCGGTGATCACGCTCCCGCGATTTGCATGGCATTTATTGAAATTTCGCGGGGATCGCGTGCTAAATACGAAATAGACAAAGAATCGGGATTATTATATCTCGATCGGGTTTTGTTTTCATCCGTTCAATATCCTGTTAACTATGGCTTTTTTCCGCGGACATTACAAGCTGATGGAGATCCCCTGGATGTATTGGTAATATCGCAAGCTGACATCGTCCCGCATTGCCTGGTTAAAGTAAGAGTAATTGGCCTGATGCGTATGATAGATCAGGGTGTGATGGATGATAAAATACTTGCCGTGGCAGTAAAAGACAATAGTGTATCCCACATTCATGATATAGCAGACCTGCCTCCACATCTGGAGAAAGAGTTTACGCATTTTTTTGAGACTTATACCATACTTGAAAACAAAAAAGTTACCACCGAGCCTTTTAAGTCACGAACAGAAGCTTATGAGGTGATAAAGAATGCGATTACACTGTACAAGAATCATTTTTAATTTCATCCTTCAGGCTATACAAAATCGGAGTCTTTATACACTTTTCTAACATCTTTTAATTCCAACACATCATCATCGGCATTTGTATCGCCTGATGTGGTCATCCTTTTCTTTTGTATAAGTTTATTTACTTCCTTATGTAGCTCTCTTTGTTCCCATTCATCATCCAATATTCCGAATCCCGGCACTCCAAAGACATGTACATAATGAAAGGCGAGGCCTACTCCCCAACTCAGCACTGGAAAAATATACCAGGAATAACCAGGAGTAGTAAGCTGATTAATAATAAATAAAAATACATTGATGATGACGAAAGAGGTGAGGTGCTGATAAAATTCCCTTCTGGCTTTTACTTTTCTTTCAGCCTTTTGAAACTCTTTTTGATTTAACATAGTATTTTATTTTATATACAAATGTATTTAGATTCTGAATTCTTGAACTCAGAATTTGACCAATTAAACAGAATAGGAAATAAAATAATCAGAGTCTACATGCTTGGCAGATTGGACAATATCTCTTTTTTTAATAAGGAGATCAACTTTGATTTAATATGCAATCTATGGGTTACGATTCCTATCTCCCGGCCAGGAGCAGGATCTTTAAATAAATGAACGTTTTTTAACTGGGATTTTGACAAATCTTTCATTGCTAACTTAGGCAATATAGTGATGCCTTGATTAGCTTCAACTATTTTCTTTAAAGTTTCGATACTGCCAGTAGTAAAATTAAGATGGTGAGTATTTTTTTCCAATTCCTTAAGCTCACATAAATTAATTACCTGGGATCTGAGGCAATGTCCTTCTTCTAAAAGCCATAGCCTGTTTACATCTATATCTTTAGCAAGAACATATTTTTTATTTTTAAATTTTTCTCCGGTAGATGCATAGACTACAAATTCCTCGTAAAAAAGAGATTGTTCATATAAATTTCGACGATTAACCGGAATGGCCAGTAGGCCTGCATCCAGTTCTGAATCTTCCAATTTATTGATGATTGAATCTGTGGTGATCTCACTTACCTGCAACCTCACATCCGGGTATTTTTTTAGAAAATTATTAAGAAATAATGGAAGAATATAAGGTGCCAGTGTGGGTATGATACCAAGTCTTAATTCTCCGCTGATTATTTCTTTTGATTCCAGTATTTGTTCTTTTAGCCTCTGGCTCTCTCTCAATATTACTTTTGCCTGATCTATTACCATTTTACCTGCTTCGGTAGGTATGATGGGATGCTTGCTTCGGTCAAACAGGACTACTCCCAATTCTTCCTCTAATTTCTTGACCATCATACTGAGTGTAGCTTGGGTGACAAAGGTATTTTCAGCGGCAGTCACAAAATGACGGTATTTGTCCAATGCGATGATGTATTCAAGTTGCTGTAAATTCATATAGAGAATTTCTATGTGAATATATAAACATTCGATATTATCAATAAAGGTTTTTGCTCTTATAGGTAAAAATGAATACATTCTTTCGGTTTTGGATTGACCGTGATGCCGATAGAAAGCTTAGTTTTTGGTTTTTTTAAATTTCTTTAAAAAAGTTCGAATATCAATAAATAATAGCAAAGACAGGCTTAACCTTGATTTTTAAGGTTTATTTTCCATAGCCGTATTTTAATCAATTTCAAAACAAAATTAATTTCTCATTTACCTTCTGTTACCTGGATTACTTCATAATTCGGACCACCTTTATGAACGATTCCTACTACATACAGTTCATTCATATTCCAATCTGAGGGAATGTCCGTACTGAAATTTAAGGATTTAGTTTGATTCAATAGTAGAGCAGGTATTGAATTCCCCTGTACAGGATTTAAAAATTTTCTCATCACGTGCTGGTGAATATAATTTATATCCACTCCGGTGGGAGTCAGTTGAGCATCTTTAATATTGTTTTCAGCAATGGCCATCGAAATAAAAAGAGGTTCGACTGAAGACTGCACCAGAAGAGTAAGGTCTGCGACTATACTCAAGATTCGGGTGTCTGCATTTTTGTTCACTTTTACAGAAATTCGAATAGGGGGTTGATTTTTGAGTTCGTTTGCCACATAGCCTGCCCAGGAATTACCACCTGCAAATAGAGATCCGTCAAAAGTTTTCCGGTTGATGATAGCAGATGGATATCCCTGAGGTTGATTAAAAATGCGGATTAAATCCCTGCCAAAAGAATTATCCAAAATAAGTTTGTTTTCGGCATTTGCAGGTTGTGCGAAAAAACCACCATGAATAGATAATATCACCAGTCTTTCCTTATGGACCTTTTTTAAATCTTCCAATAGTTGTGCTCCTGCAGGACAATTTTGGCATCGTACGCCGGTATATTCTTCAATCAGTACATTTTGCAATTGATCACCACCCTGATTGTTACCGGGATCGGGAATCATGACTGGTACTTCCGAACAGCTTATTAAAAAAATAAATACCAGTATATAGGCTGAAAACTTCATATTAAAACCTGGATTCAAGATTTATTTTAATTCCATTGAAGGCGGGCTCATATCTGCAAATACCTCCTGTACATACAATTCCTGCTCTTTGTCTCACCCAATTTAAATTAAAACGATGGGTATCCTGAATATAGGTTGCTCCGGCAGAATAATAATTATACTTACTTCCTTTTACCGGTTTTATATTGTACATATCAGAGAGGGTAAAAATCCATTTGGGAGCAATATTGTATTCCAACAACAAGTTCATCCAAGATCCTTCTGCTTGCTTACTGTTCATATATTCTCCATTTATACGCACAGAGTTTCTTTGGTTCAATTGTTTTATATAATCAAAATATGGGGTAATGCTTTTGATTATCGGAGCATTGGGCTTGCCCTCATATACTTCCTGGTTGTATTCCCGTATTTGTATCCCGGACACCAATGTATATTTATCGTGTTTGATTATAGAAGATTCAAATAAAAATTCCCGGTATAGTTTTTTATTATCCAGATTATTGATTATGCCCTGATGCATGATCAGATTCCAATCTTGTACCGGAGATATGTGCAATTCACCCTGGAATGCTAGCTCACCAATTTCCTGAGTGGCGGGTTGATAAAATGAAAGTAATCGATAGCTATTTTGCCTTGACATTGCTGGCACAAAATGAATTAACCCATTATTTAATTCTTCCTGAGGCCGGGTACGAACCGAAAAATATTCAACTCTTTTACCTTCAATTGAGATACCCCATCCTGATCGGGAGTAATTTATGGAGCCATAGGTTACCTGTCCTGTTTTATTTTTAAAAACCGGACCCACAATATCATCTCCTGAGGAACTTTTTCTGTTGCCATTTGGATCATTAATTATATCTTTTGGCTTGAAAGCGGTTTCGAGATAGATACTCAGATCGCTGAAATTGATTTGATTGTAAAGTGTAAAAGCATAGGTATTGTATTTGGGTATAAACTGATCTGATTTTTGATAGGTAGATAAGGTTGCCAATACGTTATTCATACTTGCATCATCCATTGTTCTGTTTACTAAACCTACGCCAGGCACCATAGACCATTTGCTGCTGTCATGAGGTTGAACATAGCCTTCCAGATTGATGCCTTTTATTAAAGATTCATAGGTGTCAAACTGTCTTTTTTGTCTGCCACTGAAAGCTTTTATATTCCAATCTTCGTTGATATCGTAGTTGAGCTTAAGCCCATACAATGCATTGTCCAATCCCAAATTGCGTTGTTCATAAGCCCGGTAAATAATCCCTGAGCTTATTTGATCGTATATATAGCCCAACTCAAAACCAATTTTTTCGATATTGCGCTTTACAAACCACCTGCCTATGCCTTGTTTACTAAACGAAGCCTGGGGATTTACCAAATTACTATTTTGAAATAAATCAGCACGCAAGCCAAAGTCAAAACCCCAATTGCTGTATTGCATCGCCAGCCAGGATTCTGACCCGAAAAGTTGATGATCGTATTGAGGTGTACCACTGGCTCCAATGTTGCTATCACGAACAAATAGTCCAGCCTGAGTATGCAGGTATGCATTGAATATACCTTGATTTGAAATGGCTCCGCCATCCTGTGCCACCACATGATTTAATTCTAAAATGAAACACAGGGTTAATATGTAGTTAAAGCAAAACTTCATTGAAACGAAATGCCGCAAAATAAGATTAGTTTTGTTACAAAATTATCACAATACATATACATGGGTAAAATACTGCTATTCATTTGTTCTTTTTTCTTATCTGTTTCATTAATTGCTCAAAAATCAACAGTAAAGCCTATGCCTTCGGCAAAATTGAAGGATTTAACTGGCAAGTCCGTAGAACTTTCCAGTTTTACCAAAGCGGGTAAAATTTCAATTATAAGCTTTTGGGCAACCTGGTGCGCACCTTGCAAAAGAGAGTTGGATGCATATAGTAGTTTGTATGCCGGCTGGAATAAAAAATACGGAGCGCAACTTTTAGCTGTAAGCATAGATGATATTCGAGGACAAGCAAAAATCAAGCCATTAGTAAATGAAAAAAAGTGGCCTTATACCGTGTTAGTAGACTCCAATGGCGAGTTTCAGCGGCTATTGGGGTTTAATTCTATTCCACAGCTTTATTTGGTGGATCAAAAGGGGAATATAGTACATCAGGCTAATGGTTATGTACCTGGTGGGGAGAAAGAATTAGAAGAAAAAATGGCAGCGCTTGTTAAAACCACCAATTAATAAATAAATTGGGATAGGCCTGGCATCGAGATGATAGAACAAAATGAAAACATATTGTGCACTTCTTTTTAAACCTGGTGTATATCCCGCTTGAATTACTGCTTTTAAATGCCTGTTTTCAGAGTAAGTGGATGAAGACACACACATACACAACATTGGTATAATTGGAAGTTAATAATTATTGTATATTATTTTGATTGCCAGTTTGGTGAACTCTCCCATCGGCCTTTTTTAATCAAAAGTATTTGTTAACCTCAGATTAGCAACTTTTTCAAAAATCGGAGTTGGCAAAAAACAGTATGAGTGAGAGGTAAATCAAGATTACACTACTTTTGAATAATCCGTTCTAAACCCAGCATACATCGCATTATAATCCTTATGAAATTTGGCAAACCGGATCCAATTTATTTGATAAAGGCTTTTATTACCGTCAATATACGCCAGTAATAATTCAGCTTTTCTTAGATATCCCAGGTGCTGGCTTACTGTGCTTTGAGCATAATAAGACAATTCTTTTTCTATTTGGGAGCAGGTACATTCACCTTGTTTAGCCAATATTCTGAGTATTTCAATTCTTGCCGGATGAGAGAGTGCCCGAGCAATGGTTGAGATTTCCTGGTCAGCAACCTTTAAACCTGCTCTTTTATTTCGAGTGAATTCCACCATAACGTTGATTAATTGTACATCGTAAATGTACGATTTAAATATTGTCCCTTTCACTTGTTAACTAAAATTTACATTGGGAATAAATTTAAAATATACATCGTAAATGTATGTTTATTTTTAATTTGCAGCAGAATTTTGACCTTTAACTATTCTCTTAATCCACTCCGATACTTCATACTAAAAAATCCAACATACCAATCGGTTAAAATGTAATAACTTCATATGAATAAATTCAAATTTATTTAAACTAACCTTTTGCAAAAATGAAAAGACGCGAAATCATAAAAAGTCTTACTGCTCTTCCCTTTTTTGGCGCTGTGTCCAGCCAGGAATCTATATGGGCAGCTGAAGCTCACATTACTGCTGATAACCTCCCGGCAGGTGACTCCATCTATTCCACCATTGGAGTGGAGCCCATCATCAATTGCCGCGGCACATTTACCATAATAGGTGGCTCTATGGAAAGGCCTGAAGTAAGCAAAGCAATGGAAGCTGCAACCGGTTATTTTGTGCAATACGATGAACTGGCTTTCGGAGTAGGGAAAAAATTGGCAGAACTTACTAAAACGGAATGGGGTATGGTTACTTCGGGTTGTGCAGCTGGTATGAAACATTTTACTGCGGCTTGCATCACCGGAGGCAATCCTGAAAAATTGCTTCGCATCCCCGACCTCACCGGGTTTGAAAAAACAGAGGTAATCATTCCGAGTTCATCTCGAAATCAATACGATCATGCCATAAGGGTATTAGGGGTTACTATAGTCCATGCGGATACCCCACAGGAACTCGAAAAGGCTATAAACAGTAAAACAGCCATGATCTATATAATGACTGGACCGGCTCATGATAAAGACCAACCACTTTCATTGGAAGTAATTGCCGGAATTGCCAAGGCTCATAATGTTCCTGTATTGGCTGATGCTGCAGCTGAAAATTTAACCATTCCTCCGATTCATCTTGAACGGGGTGCAACTGCGGTAGTTTATAGTGGGGGCAAAGCCATATGTGGGCCACAGTGTGCCGGACTATTATTCGGACCAAAAAATTTGCTCATGTCGGCCTGGCAGGCAAGTGCTCCTCATCATGGACCGGGAAGAGATAATAAAGTAGGTAAGGAAGAAGTAATGGGCATGCTTGCAGCTGTAGAAGCATGGACAAAACGCGATCACCAGGCTGAATGGAATAATTGGCTCAAGAGATTGGATACTATTTCTACAAAGGTAAAACAAATAGCCGGTGTTACAACTGATATCAAGATACCCACTGATTTGTCTAACCTGGCACCTGTATTAAATATATGGTGGAATCCCAATGAATTAAATATCACGGGAGAAGAAGTAGCTGAGGATACCGCTCGCAATAAACCTCGGATAGCCATCGGCAGTAGCAATAAAGATGGTAAAACAGGACTAAACATTACGCCAAGTCAAATGAAAGAAGAGCAGGTTGCTATCGTGGCAGATAGATTATATAACATACTTTCTAAAAAAAGAAGTCCCAAATCAACCGCCATGGTGAGTCCATCAGTGAAAATAAGTGGCCATTGGGAATTGGAATTACAATATTTCAGCAGCATAAGTCAGCATGCATTATATCTAGAACAGGAAGGCAATTGGATACAGGGCAGGCACGATGCCGATTTCGACTCAGCCGAATTGATTGGAATGGTAGAAGGTGATAAAATAAAAATGAAATCGGTGTTGCGTCAACCAGGTGATTTTATCACATATTTATTCAATGGTACGGTCGAGGGCGATTCCATTACGGGCTCCGTATTTTTAGGAGAATACCTGACTGCTAATTTTAAAGCTACCCGAAGTAAATATAAACTAGCTAGAAAAGCATTCATGATTCCCGGTGGTCCACCGCTGGCTACATGATGGAATAAAAATCCAAGGTAACCATCATATTATTTTGAAGAAAAGGTTAGGATGGTGGTTCCTTTTCATTCAGGTGAAAGTATTCACACCACCATGGTGAAGTAAGTCTTTGAGCAGTTAATTTGATTTAGAAAATAAAAAATAATGAAAATCTTTTTTATAAAAGTAGAAATTGCAATTATTATTCTGCTTTCATTTTTCAATGTTTCTTCTCAGGAAACAACAATACTTCTTAAAAATGGCCATGTCATCGATCCTAAAAATAATATCGATGCTATAATGGATATTGCCATTTCTTTTGATAAAATAATAAAAGTTGCACCTAATATTTCTGATGCAGGGGCTATCAAAGTAATAGACCTCACAGGCAAATATGTGACTCCCGGTTTGATAGATATGCATGTACATGTTTTTGCTGGAAACAATCTGGATGATTACATTGCCAATGCACCAACCAGCGTGATGCCAGATGGGTTTACTTTTCGCAGCGGTGTCACAACAGTGGTAGACGCCGGGTCATCCGGTTGGCGAAATTTTCCACAATTTAAAGCCCAAACTATTGATAAAGCGCAGACCAGGGTGCTTGCCCTATTGAATATCGTTGGACACGGCATGAAAAGCCGGTTTCATGAGCAGGATATTACCGATATGGACCCGGTGATGACTTCGCTTATGGTCACCAAACAATATCCTGATTATTTGGTGGGAATCAAATCAGCGCATTATTGGGGTGATTTTACCCAAGTGGATAAAGCGGTAGAAGCAGGCAAACTAGCCAATGTACCCGTGATGATAGACTTCGGCGAACATACACCTACCAATTCTATTGAAGCTTTATTTATGCAACACCTGAGACCGGGTGATATATTTACTCATACCTACTCCTATGGACCTAAGGTACGGGAGACCGTAGTAGATGAAATGGGGAAAGTAAAACCATTCGTTTTCAAAGCACAACAGCGGGGTATTGTATTTGATGTGGGACATGGCGGAGGTGCATTTTCCTGGATACAAGCGATGCCTGCTATCCAACAAGGTTTTTATCCAAACGTAATAAGTACAGATCTGCATACCCAAAGTATGAATGGTGGTATGAAAGACCTTACTAATGTTTTATCAAAGTTTATGGCTATGGGTATGTCTCTGAAAGAGGTAATTGCACGATGTACATGGGCTCCGGCCCAGGTAATAAATAGAGAAAAACTAGGTCATCTCACTGTAGGTAGCGAAGCCGATATAGCGGTATTTAGTATTCGGGAAGGAAAATTTGGCTTTTTAGACATTCGCAATACCAAATTGGAAGCAAGCAAAAAGCTGGAAACTGAGCTCACTATCCGTGCTGGCAAAGTAGTCTGGGATTTGAATGGTATTTCTGCTCCAACATGGAATGAAAAATGATTTTAGTAATGAACAGAATAGGATTTCATCTTGGAGTATTTTTTATTGCATTGAGTACCTATGCTCAATCCTTTGATCTTTTATTAAAAAATGGGACATTGATTGACCCTAAAAATAAGATCTACTCTAAAATGGACATAGCTATATATAATGGTAAGATTGCAAGGGTAGATAAAAGTTTAAGCTCGTTGGATTCAAAGAAAACCATCGATGTAAAAGGGTTGATAGTATGTCCCGGGCTTATTGACATTCACACACATGTATTTGTCGGTACCGATACTGAAAAATTTGCCAATGGTATTAATAGTATTTCCCCGGATGATTTTACTCTGCGCGCAGGAATTACAACTGTAGTAGATGCCGGGACTTCAGGTTGGAAAAATTTTCCCTTATTTAAACAGCAGGTGATTGATAAATCTAAAACGAGAATACTTGCTTTTCTCAATATTGCAGCAAATGGAATGACAGGTAATGAATTGCAGGAAAAACTGGAAGAAATGCAAATCGACAGTGCTTTAGAGTGTATGCAGGCTTATTCTGATAAAATAGTTGGTGTTAAAATCGGTCATTATGAAAAACACGATTGGGCACCTTTTGATCGGGCGGTGCTGTTGGCATCCAAAGCTAATACTCCCATTTTTGTAGAATGCCACTTACCTCATTATTCGCTTCAGGAACAATTAGCTAAAATGAGACCTGGCGATATCATCACACATTCTTTTGAAAAAGTGAAAGAACGGGCTTCCATTGTCGATGAACACGGAAAATTGAGATCGTATGTAAAGGAAGCACAAAAAAGAGGGATATTATTTGACCTGGGACATGGCGGAGCTGGATTTTGGTATAGCGAAGCAATTCCGGCAATCAGGCAAGGATTGGCTCCTTATTCATTTGGCACAGATATGCACAGATTTAGTGTAAACGCAGGCATGAAAGATATGCTCAATGTAATGTCAAAATTCATGGCACTGGGACTGCCACTTGAAGATGTCATTACCAGGGCCACCTGGTTTCCTGCTTCAGCTATTAAAAGGTTAGATCTCGGTAATTTAAGTGAAGGTGCAGTTGCCGACCTTGCTGTGCTGAGTAACCGAAAAGGGAAATTTGGATTTATAGATGCTGGAGGTAATAAGGTTTATGGCAAATCGAAGCTGGAAGCAGAACTCACTATAAAGAATGGAGTTGTTGTATGGGACTTGAATGGATTGAATGCAAAGGAGTACGTGATTAAAAAGTAGAGGAATATTTTATTTTCTATCTTTCCATCGCCACATATACATACAGCCTATAGTCCTGTACGGTTGCCAGGCAGCCCCGATCTGATGCATTTTTTCAATCAGTAATTTACCTTCTTCATTCAGCCCATATAAGTTTTTTATCCCCTGTTGTACTCCAAGATCCATTACAGGAAAAACATCCAGTTTTCCCATGGGACTGATCATGATCATTTGTACTGTCCATTTACCTACCCCTTTTATCGTTGTCAATTTTGAGATCAACTCCTCCTCAGGCATACTATGCCAATCAACATTCATGTTTTCTTTCAGTAAAAAAAATCGCGCAATATTACGGACATAATCGGCTTTGGAATAAGACAAACCCACCTTACGTAGTGTATCTCTTTTCATACGGACAAGTTTCTGCAGATTCAATTTTTCATTATCGAATTTGGCTAAAAGTCTTTTGTAAATTACGGCGGCGGCTTTTATGGATAATTGCTGGTACACAATACTTTCAATCAAAGCCTCACTCACAGGGGTTGACTGAACTTCCAAATTAGGAAAGGGAATAGACTCTATTAATAGTTTTAAGATGGGGTCTTGGGATAAATGTCTTGTAATTTTATTTTTCAAAATTGACATATGGTGAGTGTACTTTTTATTTAGAATCAAATGTCCTCTTTTTATATTGTGTTTTATTTAGATTCTAAGATTAATTCCCAACGATAATCATCCTCGCCCCGGCATCAATCGATTTTATTCGTATTTTCACCCACGTAGCATCCATATAATCCTCTATTAATTCCGGCCATTCTATAAAACAATATTCATCACCATCGATTATCTCCATGATGCCTGCATTAAAAACATCCTGCAATTTAGATAATCGATATAAATCTGCATGATATACCGGACCGACGACATCGGATTGATATTGATTTACAATGGTAAATGTAGGACTCGACCCTTTATCATCACATTTCAGTTCCTTTATCAGGCTTTTTATCAAGGTAGTTTTGCCCACTCCCATTGAACCATATAGGGCAAATTTTCGATACTTTTTATGGCTTTCCAGTAAGGATTTTGCCACACTTAAGATATCTTTTTGGGAGTATAAATATGTTTTTGGCATGGCGAATGTATTTTTTAAATAATTTATTTATAAATTATTGATTTTTAATATTTTAAATTGATTTCACAGGCAAAATATTCATATTTAAAATTAGTGTTTTGGCTTTAAAAATTGTACTTTTGTCTCTTTCAATTTTCGATAAAAATGATGAATCAAAATAAAGGTGAATATACCGCAAAAAACATTCATGCCTTAGAGGG
>CAYNIG010000051.1:0-21474 GCA_964396995.1 uncultured Saprospiraceae bacterium
AATCAATTGGACATAGACCCTGAGGATGGCAAAGAATGGCTATTGATAGATATTTTGGCTGGTAACATAGTAAAGAGAAAATCCAAGAAACTATGAGATGCATTTTTGCTTTCATCAATTTCATTTTATTTCATGCCATATCAGCCCAAAGTTTTACCACCAGTGTAGATCGCACTGAAATTGCATTAGATCAATATTTACAAGTAGAGTTTGTATTGGAAAATGCGCAGGGTAAAAACTTTAACATGCCAGACCTGACAGGATGGACTGTAATTCAAGGACCCAGTACATCATCCTCAGTAAGTATCATTAACGGAGCCAGGAGTTCTTCCATCTCTTATGGTTATGTATTGTCTCCAAAATCAGTTGGCTTGCTTACAATAGGTAAAGCCGAGATTACTGTAGGGAATAAAACGCTATATACTCAGCCCGTCACGATAAAAGTAACCAAGGCCTCACCACAAGCCAGAATCCAGGGTCAAGATGCTAAAGCGCTGAGTAAAAAGGATATTTTTATCACGGCCAAGGCTACACCTGAAAAAGCATATGTGGGACAGCAAGTATTGATTGAATATAAATTGTTTACTGCAGTCAATGTTGAAAACTATAATATATTACGAAACCCGGAGTTTAAAGGATTTCACTCAAATAATATACCCAGGCTGAGTAGTGACAACAGAGAAATTGTGAATGGGCGTACTTACGTAACCAAAGTAATCCATGCAGCATCCATCTATCCTATTCAAAATGGAAAATTTGAAATTGAACCTTTGCATGTGCGTGCAAGTGTGGTAGTAGATGACGGCCGGAGTAATCCTAATTCATTTTTTTTATTACCTACCACAGAAGGGGTAAATCTGATCAGTAATAAAATTGAAATTGAAATACTGGCCTTGCCACAACCCAGTCCAGATCATTTTTCCGGAGCAGTAGGCAGATATTCCCTTGCTTCCAGGATAGATCAATTGAATGTTGAGCTGAATGATGCCATATCTATTACTACTTATATTGAAGGCGATGGTGATCTCAACAGGGTAAGTAAACCTTTTCTCAATATTGATTCCAATTCATTTCAATTGTACGAACCTAAAGTTACGAAGGAGAATACTGACTATAAACTTACAGGCTTTATTGGGATGAGAGAGTTGATTTATCCGATAGTCGCTAATAAACCCGGTATGCATAAAATCATACCTTCATTTGTATATTTCAATCCGGATAGTCAAAAATATTTAACCCTGGCGCCTGAAGTGTTTAACCTTCATGTTAGTGGTAATGATAAAACAGCCAACCAGGAGGTTAAAGTTGAAGATAAAGAATCGTTGACTGAGGAATTAAAACTTATAAAAAATCCATCCTTGTCTACTTCTCATTTTGTGGGCTCTCCGCTATATTTTATTTTTTTGTGTTTGCCACTGGTTGTTTGGTCTATAGTGTATTTCATGAAGCGCAAAAAAGAAAAATATAATTTACTCAACAGAGATCAGATAAAATTGCTTGCATTAAAGCAAAATTACCTCAGTCAGTTGAACCAATATCTCGAAAATTCGAAGCAGCTCACCAAATACGAAGCAGATCAATCTTATGATATGCTGCAAAATTATCTGAAGGAACATTTTAATATTTTTGATGCCTCTCTCTCCAAAAAGGAATGGCTGACAAAAATAAACACGGATGCCAAAATTCCGGATTCCATAAAGTCAAACATTAACGATGTATATAATTCTGCAGAAATGGCTTTATATGCAGGGCAGATGAGTCCAATACATGTTCACGAACTGATTTCTAAAACAAAAGACATCATCAGCTCGTTGTAATTTTATTTAATATTTGAATAAAACTCCAATACTTTATTTCTGAAAGCCATTTCATACTTGGCCGTAATCACCAGGTTTTGTGCACGATCGAAGTTATTTTTTGCTATAATGTATTCCAGGATGGAGTTGGTAGTACCATTATTAAATCTGGACTCGGCTATCTTAAAAGATTTTTCAAAAGACTTTAATTGATTTTCAGCAAGATCAAATCTTGCTTTCGCTCCATCAGCCAGGAATTCGGCTTGCTCTACTTGTTGTTGTATCGTGTTTTTTGCCAGATCGGTATTAACCTTTGCCCGGTCAATGGCGATTTCAGCTTTTTTAATCTGAGATCTCACTCTGTATCCGTCCATTATTGGTATACTGAGGGAAACCAATCCAGAGTAGTTAAAATTGTTAGAAAGTTGTTTGGGGTATTTTACTTTTTCATTATTGATTGTATAGGCACTGGAGTAGTTTGAACCCAGATTAAGGGACAGGCCAAGCTGTGGATATCTCAATGATTTGGCGGAAGCCAAACCCAGCTCAGCACTTTTGATTTGAAATTCATTTGATTTTATCATTGGGTGCTGAAGCAAAGCGGTAGAAAAGTCATATTGTGCCTCAGGTCGGTTGATCACATCATTGGCATGTATATCAAAGGATTCGGTATACGGTATATTCATGATCTGCGATAGATTGAGTTTAGCGGATTTCAGATCTTGCTCGCTCCCTAATATATTTAATTGATCTTGAGCTAACTGGCCTTCCAAATCGGATAGCTGACTGGGAATGATGGCGCCTAATGCGTCCATAGTCTTTAATCTTTCTATTTGTGCCTGGGTGGTCTTCGTTTGCATTTCTGCGCGCGTAAGCAATTCTTTATTGTTTAATATTTGTAAGTAAGCCACCGTAACTCTTAATTCGAGATTTGCTTCTTCATTTTTCAATGCCCATCGGTTAGCCTCCTCAGCAAATTGAAAACTTTTAAGTGAATTATTTAATTGGTTAGCTTGCCATATGGGCAGATATGCCTGGCCACTGAAACCACCCCTGGTGATCTGTTCATTTATAAAACCGTTCGTAGAAGGGTCTATACTTCTTCCAAAGTTTAAACCGTGCCCCAGTCCGGCACTGGCACTAGGGAGTTTGTTTTGTTTGGCAGCGGTAACATCTACAATAGAAGATTTATAAGTCAGGTCAGCCAGCTTCGTCAAATTGCTGTTTTTTAAAGCCAGGTCAATGCATTCCTGTAAACTGTATTGTTTTTGAGCAATATGGACAGTAGCCCATAAAAGCAATATATATGTTAAGACAACTTTCATTTTCAATTAATTCTTAAAGAGGTTTAATTATTTATTCTGCCATCCAGGAGTTCTACAATGCGGGTACCGTAGGTAGCATTCTTTTCGGAATGGGTTACCTGAATGATGGTTACTCCCTGCTGATTAAGTTCTTTGAAAACAGACATTATTTCCTCACCTTGTTTGCTATTGAGATTTCCGGTAGGTTCATCAGCCAGTATGAGTTTGGGCTTGGCTATCAATGCACGGGCGATACCCACCAGCTGCTGTTGGCCTCCGCTTAGCTGATTTGGAAACAAATCTTTTTTACCGACGATATTGAACCGGTCGAGCATATCCCCTACCAATGCTTTCCTCTCGGATCCTTTGATATCCTGATATAATAAAGGGGTTTCAATATTTTCATATACAGTAAGTTCGTCAATAAGATGGTAAGCCTGGAAAACAAAGCCAATATATTGTTTGTACAACTGGGTCTTTTGTTTTTCTTTCATTTTATGCACTTCTTCATGAAGAAACCGGTATTCACCCTCATCGAAATTATCCAGCATCCCTATTACATTTAAAAGCGTGGTTTTTCCTGAACCGGAAGGTCCCATGATGGAAACAAACTCTCCTTCATTTATTTCCAGGCTCAGGTCTCTCAATAAAAAGTTTCTGGCTCCACCGACATTTACCCATTTAAAGATATTTTTCAGGTCTATCATTTGATCTTATTGTATTTAAATATGAACTTGCAAAATAAGTATAAGTTAAAATGTATGCCATGTTTATAAATATTTGTTTTTCAATAAATTAGATCGAATATTAACAAAATATAGTGTTCGATTTTGATACACTGCGTCCGATTGAAGATAAGCATCATCAGCAAGCTCATTTTTAACTTTATTTTGCTAGCCTACCCAAACTAAAAATTCGTTTCAATACGAATAATGAGTAGATGCTGTTTTATTTTGTCCTTATCTGTTTTGTTTTCAATCGGTTTCATCCAATGTGATAAACCTAAACTGCCGGATGAAGATATGGTATCAGGGCTATTGTACAAGATAAGAAATCATTCAAAACTGCAATTTGATAAGGAATATAAAATACAGCATTTTAGCCAATGGTCAAATCATGAAACAAATCAGGTCACTGCCATATTAAATCTTCCGGATGAACACATTAAAAAAATATCCTATCAATTTAAAAAACTGAGAAGATCTGCAACCCGGGCGGGATATGGAAAATATCCGTCGGGGTGGGAATACTATATAGAAGAAAACAATGAACAATTAAAATTAATCATAGATACATTCAATCATCAGGTGATCATACATCACGAGAATTATTTTGGGATGCATTAAAAAAAGTTGATTATCCCTTGTTTTAAGTTGATTCATTATGGTGACCGTATTCAAATACAAATAAACCCAAAAAATTCATTTGAAATGAATTTTTTATCCTCCGGATTGACGAAGGAATTGAAAATCAATTTCTTGTCAGGGTTATCTCTGACGGAGTCTGATAGGCTTGCCGCTCGCCAGAGTCGTCAGACCTGACATTGAGTATGAATGAATTCCTTCCATTTGACAACTTTCATAATTCATTCATACTGAATCGTCAGATTGCTCATTAGAAAATTCTAATGAACAATCTCGGATAAATTTAAATAAATTTGAAATTCCAGAATAAATATTGAGATGAATAATAATTCCAATGCCAGGGTGTATAAAATGTCTTTTGCCGGAGTATATCCACATTACATTCTAAAAGCTGAAAGGAAAGGTCGTACAAAAGAGGAAGTAGATGAAATCATATATTGGCTGACCGGATATAACAAAGAATCTTTTCAATTACAGCTTGACCAAAAAACAAATATTGAAAATTTTTTCAATCAAGCACCGCAGATCCATCCAAATGCATCAAAAATCACCGGAGTAATTTGCGGTTATAGGGTAGAAGAAATCGAAGATAAAATAATACAGCAAGTACGATACCTTGATAAACTGATCGATGAATTAGCCAAGGGCAAGGCTATGGATAAAATTCTACGGAAATAGGTATTTGAAAAAACTTTTTTCAACACCACTGCAGAAATATAATTTTTAATTCTACCACACTTTTATTCTATCATTTACACTTCTCCACATTCTATTGCTTTCTGTGAGGCCATAGGCATTGTAAAATGGAGTATGATTACTCAGTGGCCCTATCACTCTGTATTCTGCGGGTGAGTGTACATCAGTATGAATAATCTGGCGCATAAATTCATCCTTCATTTTTATTCGCCAAATAGTTGAATAAGACATAAAAAAGCGCTGATCCGGGGTGAGGCCATCAATCTTTTCATTTGATTTACCCTGCGGTGTCATCTTAAATGCATCATAGGCTATTGCCAAGCCTCCGATGTCGGCGATATTTTCTCCCAGAGTAAGCTCCCCGTTTAATGTCAATGAATCAATGGGAATGTATTTAGAATATTGAGCGACAATTTTATCGGTAATGGCCTTAAATTTATCTGCGTCCTCTTTTGACCACCAATCTTTAAGGTTTCCATCTTTATCGTATTGCCGACCCTGATCATCAAAACCATGAGTAAGCTCGTGCCCTATCACCATACCGATGCCACCATAATTAATGGCATCATCAGCGAGAGCGTTAAAAAATGGCGGCTGTAGGATTCCAGCGGGAAAAATGATTTCATTTTTGGTAGGGTCATACCCTGCATTTACAGTAGGTGGCGTCATCTGCCATTCTGATCTATCCACAGGCTGATCTACCTTGGCTATAGCCCTGTAAAATTCATATCTGCTGGTATTGATTCTATTTTGAAAGTAATTGTCTTTCGTGATTACCAATGAATCATATTTTCGCCAGTTGTCGGGAAATCCTATCTTTCTCGTGATGGTTGCTAATTTTTCGAGTGCTTTCGCCTTGGTGGCTTCAGACATCCAGTCCAATGATTTGATCCTTGATTCATAAGACTTTTGCAATCCATCGATCAGAGACATCATTCTCTCTTTAGCATTTTGATCAAAATTTTTCTTTACGTATAACTGACCAGCCAATTCACCCATTCTACTATCAATTACATTCACAGCATATTTCCACCTGGGCTCAGGCTGCTCACGGCCACTCAGTTTTTTATCAAAAAATTCAAAACCGGCCTGAGCAAATGGCTTACTCAGTGAATTATAAGCATTTTTTATAGTATGTGCTTTGAAATATGGCTTCCAGGTATCTATAGGAGTTGTTTTTATCAATTTATCAAGTGATGTAAAAAAGAAAGGTTGTGCAATCATTATGGAATCGGTCTTCAAAAGCAGCCCCGATTTTATAAGATTCCAATCCAAACCCGGACTCATCCTTTGCAGCTCTGAAGCACCCATTTTATTATAATTTTTTTGAGGGTCTCTCAGTTCAACATTTGTAAAATGGCCTGCTGCAATTTTTGACTCAAGATTAAATACAGATTCTGCATTGGCCCTGGCCCTGGTGCTATCGTCGCCAGTAAGAATAAATATTTGTTTTAAAAAATCCTTGTACGCGTTTTGAATAGAAATCGTAGCTGCCTCTTTTCTGAAATAATAATCGCGATCAGGCAATCCTAATCCACCCTGGAAAAACTGAGCAATATTTTTCGTTACATTTTTATCATCTGCATTCACGCCAAAATTGATAAGCACATCATTTCCATTGATGTTTTGTTCGCACACATATTGAATCAAATCCCTTGTATTTTTCAATGCAGCTATCTTGTCAAAAATAGGTTGAAGCGGGCTATACCCTTTCTTTTCAATGGCGATGGTATCCATTATAGAAAGGTACATATCCCCTACTTTTTGCTCCAGGCTTCCCACAGGTGCGTTGACTATTCCGGCGGCAGACTGGCATACCTCTAACAGCGCTTTTTCGCTTTTTGTCTGCAAATCAAAGAACGATCCTGCTCCTATTTCTGTAGGTGGAATGGAAGTTTCTTTCAGCCATTTTTCATTTGTATATCTGAAATAATTATCACCGGGAGCGATGGTGGTATCAATACCTTTACTATCTAAAAACGATTCTGTATCGGAAGCCTTTTTATCATTTTCCTGCTTACACGAACACATACAAAATATGCAAATGATGCATAGAATTAAATTGATCTTCAACATGAAAATAGAATTAGAATTTATTTAATAAGATGCCTTAAAACTAGTTTGAAGTCATAGCCGCTTTATCGATCCACTTTGACATGAGCTCCCCGGTGATGGCCAGATACCTGTCCCTTTTGTAATAATTGGTGACTCTGTTGTTCCGGTCGATTTTGATTAAATCCTTTGTCACCCCATCATAGATACCATATACATCCTGATCCGTATCCATTCGCATCAGGTTTCGGTTATAAGTAGACTTTTCTTTGATGTTTTTTACCAATTCTCTATATGCTTTTTCAGAAACAGTTTTAGGTAATTCGTTTTGATTGGCAAGCCATTGTGCGTTTTCATCAAATTTGGCAAACTGACCTGCTGTGTCGATATGTTTATTAAAATGTTCTTTCATGGTGATTAACTCCGGAACTTCAGACCAGGTAGTATATTGTTGTTTTGAAAGTTCATCCCAGGGCAAGGCAGTCTCCTGGTCCTTTTCTTTGACTTTGTGACTTTCATAATAACCATTGAGCCTGATGTCCGGGGTCACCCCTTTTAATTGGACCGAAGATCCATTGACACGATAATACTTCTGCATTGTAATATGGATATTTCCGAGGTCAAATGAGTCATTTTTGTTTTTAAAATGGTTTAAGTCGTAAGGCCTTTGAACTGTACCTTTTCCATAGCTACCTGATCCTACAATAACGCCCCTCCTGTAATCTTGTATCGCGGCAGCAAAAATCTCGGAAGCAGAGGCACTGAATTCATTCATCATTACCACCAAAGGCCCACTGTAAGTGATTTTAGCATCTCTGTCCATATATAATCCCGGACGACCGGTTTTGCCTTTAACTTGTACTACCGGGCCTTCGGGAATGAACAAGCCTACCATGTTTACCACTTCCTGTAAACTACCACCACCATTGCTGCGCAAATCCACAATCACCCCGTCTACCGTATCTGCTTTGAGTCTTTCCAATTCCCTGGCTACATCTTCCGCACAGCTTCGTCCATTAGCGTCACCAAAATTTGAATAAAATTTGGGAAGATTGATTACTCCTATTTTCTTGCCGTTGGTTTTGAGAATATTACTTCTGGCAAAAGTTTCTTCTATTTTTAATTCTTCACGTACCAGTTTCACCACTTTGATTGTGCCATCCATTTTTTTGAGAGTTAATGCAACCACAGTCTGATTCTCGCCTCTGATTAATTTTACTCCATCCGTAATGGTATATCCGGCAACATCAACCGGTTTGGCATCGCCCTGGCCTACTTTCAATACCAAATCACCCGCATCTACTTCACCTGATTTCCAGGCCGGTCCACCTTCGGCTATGGTAGCCAGCTTGAGGTAACCATTTTCTTCCCCTATGGTAGCACCTATACCATAAAATTTTCCGGAGATCCGTTCATTCCAGGTCCTTTTTTCAATAGGTAAAAAATAACTGGAATGCGGGTCCATCCTATTCACTACCGCATTGGCGTAGATCGAAAACAATTCATCATCGTTATTTTGGTTGGCATATTGCTCGAGTATTTTCGAATATTGTTTCTTTACAACTTCAATCGCTTCCTTCAACACCGCCTCATTCGTTTTGTTTTTTATACTGTCTATTTTGGACAGGTCCCTTGCCTCTTTCCCCTCTACATAATTTTCCAGCACATTGTACCTGATACGGGATATCCATGCTTTGGATCTGTCTTTAGCATTGACGGGGTAAAACTTATTTTCCGGATAATATACTTCTGAGCCATCTTCCTTAAATACAAAAGGCCCTTTAAACCAGTCTGCAGTTTCTTTTTTTAATTCTTCTATTCTGGTTTTATATTTGGAAATCACCTGGTAAAATAATTCAATAGGTGCTCCATTGACTTCATCATCAATCTTCAGTTTGTATTGATCAAATACCTTTATATCAGATTGGAGGAAAATGTTTTTATCTGCATCCATTGCTTTGAGATAATCGGAGTAGACTATTGCAGAGAGCGAATCGTCCATCTTTTTTGGAGAATAATGCTGAATATTTAACATTTTACCTATGGCATGCAAGGTCTGGTCATATTTGTCACCCGGCACCTCAAAGGAGCTAAGGCCCAGGATTAAAAACATACCATTGAGGCAGAGATATACTCCAAGTGTTTTATACCAAATTTTCACAGTCATGTAAGTAATTAAATTTGAAAGAAACAAATTTACCGGAATAGTATGAGAAAAGTATCACCTATTTTGGGGGAGGCACGGGAACCGGGAGACCACAGCAAGGCAAGCTATTGCCATGATGAGAAGTTACATTCTCTTCAGGTTATTCACCTTGGACTTTGCATCTTCAACTTTATAAGCTTGTTGTTGAAGTGATGATTGTTTATTTTTCTGGTCTTCTTCATTTTTTATTATTGCTTTTTCAGCTTCTTTTATCTTTTCATTACAGCGTTCTATTTCTTTATGATAATCTTCATTATCCTTGATTAATTTTTTCATGTCTGAGTCCAGTTTTTTCATGTCTTTTTCTACCATGGCAAGTTCGTCTTCGGCCTTGCGTACCCTTACGGATTGTGCAAATTTTTCCAATAATTTTTGAGCTTCGGTATATTCTCGCGGGTAGGTCCCGGAGCTAATATATCCTGCTCCAAGATCTATCCACATATTGACCACCGCTTTGTTTCCGGCACTTTCAATCTTGGAGTAAATGTCAATAGGTGCACCATTGGCTATGGACGCTACTTTGGCATCGTCACTCATCCATTCTTTACCTTTTTTGTCTTTCTTGATTTTGCCTTTGTATTCTTTAATAAAATCCTTGTAGACATCATCAACATATTCAGCGGGAATGTCATAGATCTCGATTGAAAGACTGTTATTCTGTCCCTTGCTCATCACTTTTTGTGATTCCATTACCTGACTGTACCCGGAGTAGAATAAGCAAATACATGAGAACATGAAGAAAAAAATACGAATTCCAATTTGTTTCATTATTTATTGATTTTAAAATTATATTACAAAATTAAGTATTTCATGGTTTTAGGGTGCACATATTTTGATTGCTTTCTTTATAATGGAAAAAGTGGCCGGTAGTCTGCCAAGGACTTCACCTTCCGCTTCCAATAAAATCACCTCACTATGATCTACCGGTGCTACCTTCAAATATTCTGTGTGAAAGGAAATGGCTTTTTTGTGAAGATGCATATATCCTGAATAGAATTCTTTGGAAAATAGCAACACACCCAGTTTGGATAGTGGTTTTATAGCGGTGACTGCCAGCTTACCCATATCAGGTCTGGCATGAGGCACGATTTGCAGTCCACCTCCGGAATAAGGACAAAGCCCCACATTGATGGTATAAAATCTATTTTCAAGGGATTTGCCATTGTATTGGATTTTACTTCTCTGCAGCCGGTACATGAATATGCATCGGAATATATAAAACAAATAAATTAAAGCATTCACTTTTGATTTTCTCTTTTTAGACTCTACATAATTGGCCACAAATGCATCGTAAGCCATACCAGCCACATTATTAAATGTCGAAAAATCCACATTCCCCGGGAGTGTGGTGTACTCAACCCTGCCCAAATCGTGATCGTAGAGTTTAAACGATTCTATCATCTGTAACCAATCTGCCATTCTATGCGGAATCTTCCAATACCTGGCCCAGTCGTTTCCGGTACCCAAAGGAAAGGTCGAGATAGGAATGGCCCGCTCAGTTGATTTTTTGTAATATTCATCGATTACTTCGTGTACAGTACCATCACCACCTAATGCTATAATCAATTCGGGGCTATCCTGGATAGCTGCCGAAACCAATTCCCTTGAATGGCCGGGATATTCAGACCAGCGAAAAGTATATTCCCATTTTTTTTGTTTTAAGGCTTGCTCCAACTCCGGCCATATTTTTTTTGCTTTCCCGTTACAGGAGGTGGGATTGGCTATAAAATAGAGTTTAGGCATACCAGTAAAAATATATTTAAGAGATCATTATTCTAAAACTGATTTATCAATCTGAGCAATCTATTTATATCCGCTTCTGTATGCAGAGCATTTAATATAACCCTGGTATAGATTTTATCCTGCGGACTCGGATAGGCGAATTGGGATATCCTGATTTTATTCATTTCCAGGTAAATGGCGAGCTCTTTATGCTCTGTGCAAAACACCGGAAAATGATTTGTAAAAGTAAACAAATCAGATCTGTGTAAATCGTTTGTAAAGTGGACTATATTCTGTTGCAACTGTTCATAGGCTACATGATAGATACTATCTGCATTTAAATATGCAAATGCATAAGCCGGTACCATAGGAGAACTACCGCCAAAAAGAGAATGTCTTTTTGCATTGATTATGTATTCATAGGGTCCCGCAATCAGGCCAGCTGGCAAACCCATTGCTTTACCCAACGAAGAAATGACAATAGTATCAGTATGCCTTTTTCGGATTTGTTCATACAGGCCTCTGCCTTTGGTTCCCATGACACCTATACCATGCGAATCGTCTACAACCAACACGATTTTTTTATCCTGCGGTAAGTTGGAAATCCATCCGAGAGATGGCATTCTCCCCGTAAGAGCATCTATTGAATTAAAAGTAATCACATGGTTTTCGCCTTTAGAGAAATGAATTGAATCCAGCGTATCCTCTATATAACAATTGAATCCATTTGTGGTATTTGATAAAGGGAAACGGGGGTTGATGGCCACATGAGCATTAGCTCCGAAATGGAAAATGTAATCAGCTCCTAATGACTCCAGTATCAATCTCCCTGCCAGTGTACCCGATGAAACCAATAACGCGGAGGGAGCACCCAACCAGTCAGCCAATTTATCTTCTGCCTGTTCAAATACAGGTATAGATACATTTCCCAGTCTGCTCGCTCCATAATTAGTACCATATAGATCTATGCCTTTTTTTACCAGATCTCCAAAATCTGGTCTTGCGTGCATACCCAAATAGGAAGTACCACTGAAGAATAGAAACTCTTCTTTGCCTACCGTGGTCACCCTCGAAGGAATCATTTCTGAATACATCATTGACAAAATACACATATTGATGGTTACGTGTCGTACAAACTAGCAAAATTTTTATATTTACCATTGAATTAAACAAATGATATGACTAGAAAATTTACCTTGCTATGCGCCTTTGTATGCATATTGGTTTCCTGTAAAAACAATGAAAAAACAGCCTCGGTTGCGGAGAATCCTAAGACAGATACCCTACCCGTAAAAAAAGAACCACAACCTATTTCCCAACCTTTAGTGACTGCCATTTATACTGCAGATCCCTCTGCTCATGTATTCAATGGTAAGATCTATATATATCCATCACATGATTTTGATTATGGAGTGAAAGAAGATGATTTGGGTAGTCATTTTGATATGAAAGACTACCATGTACTTTCGATGGACAGTATAGGGGGGCCTGTCACGGACCACGGAGTAGCATTGGATATAAAAGAGGTAGCCTGGGCAGGCAGACAAATGTGGGCACCTGATGCCGCCTATGCCAACAATAAATATTATCTCTATTTCCCGGCGAAAGATAAAAAAGATGTTTTCAGAATCGGTGTAGCTACCTCTGATTCTCCAGTCGGACCTTTCAAAGCCGAATCACAACCTATTAAAGGATCCTACTCCATAGATCCTGCTGTATTTAAAGATGACGATGGATCCTATTATATGTACTTTGGAGGTATCTGGGGTGGGCAGCTTCAACGGTGGATGAAAGGGAAATACGACACTACCGGTGTGGAGCCTCGAGATGAATCGCCGGCATTGGGTGCAAAAGTAGCCAAGATGACAAAGGATATGCTGCAATTTGCAGAGCCAGTAAAAGAAATAAAAATCATTGACTCTGCAGGTCAGGCGATACAGGGGAAAGACAATAAAAGAAGATTTTTTGAGGCCGCCTGGATGCATAAATATAATGGCAAATACTATTTTTCCTATTCTACAGGAGATACCCATTTTCTGTGTTATGGAATTGGCAATAGTCCATATGGACCTTTTACCTATGCTGGTGTGATACTTGATCCGGTTATAGGATGGACAAACCATCATTCGATAGTAGAAATAGGTGGAAAATGGTATTTATTTTATCATGATAGTTCCTTATCAGGAGGCAAGACCCATTTACGATGTGTAAAGGTAACCGAGTTGAAATACAATACAGATGGAACCATACAGAGACTGGTGGCTTATCAATAGGAATGTTCCTTACCCTTTTTCCTGTAGTATAGTATAAATGGAATTTGGGTTTTGTTTACTGCAGATAAAAACAATTAAGAGGCCTACCTGTTTTTAAGGTCACCGGTGTAGCCATCGAATCACTTTTTGATCTCAGATTGATGGTACTCTTTTAATTAAGTAAATTGATGATTATGCTTACGGCAAACCAGGAACTGGCAAGATTATACTTAGTATCCAAGTATCATCATGTAAATCTACCTCCTCCCAATAACTCCCAGAAATTTATCCGGAATTCCAAACGCATCTACCAGTGGCACTGCTTCTTTTCGCAGGTCCCAGCATAATTGATTTACCAGTTTCCGAATAGCTTTTGTCTTTACCGGAGCCATATATTCTGACTCCAGGTACCAATCTTTATGAGTTTCTATGGTAAATAAAGCATATAGGTTATATACTTGGTTTAATACCTGGTGACAGGCCTGATCTTTCACTGAGGATAGGGCAATAAAAAACTGCTCTAATACTATTCGTTCCACGTAGGCTTCAGCGGCTTCTATCAGATGATGCTGACATACATTAAATGCATCAAATGAATCCATGCCATCCTCTAAAAGTCGCTTGAGCCTTTTAGCGGCTGAGGCGAGTATATCCTGCTCCCGGTATTTAAATGCGTTGAGGTGAAATTCATGATCCAGCAGATGATCATCATCGGTATTCCTTACTGCTATTGGATTTTTTTGGGCTACTGTAGAATACGCTTGTGTTGCAAAATATTTTACATAACCGGTCACTCCTATATGGTAAAAGGATTGTTTGAATTCAGTAAGCCGGCTCTTGGCAACCAATTGCATCAGCACAGTATTGTCCCCTTCAAAAGTGGTATAAACCTCGCTGTCGTTTTTAAAATCGTCAATTCTGTTTTCAGATAAGAATCCTTTGCCTCCGCAGCATTCACGGCATTCCTGTAAGGCAGCTGTATTATGCCAGGTAGCATAGGCTTTGATACCAGCTGCAATGGCTTCAATTTCCTGGGCTTCTATTTCTTCTTTGTGCAGGTAGCGGCCGGTAATGTAACGCAGTGCAAAATGCAATGCATAGGTTTTGGCTACCAAAGGCAACAGTCTTCTTTGATGCATCCGGTAATTTAATATTGGTACTTCCGGTCCTTTTTCAGGTCCAAACTGCCTTCTTGTATTGCTATATCGTATGGTTGTGGCCAAGCCAATTTTAGAAGAGGTAAGTCCGGATCTGGGCACTCCGATTCTTCCGCCGACTAAAGTACCCAACATAGTAAAGAAACGTTTGTTTTCACTTTGAATCGGACTATGAAAACTTCCATTTTCGTCAATGCTTACAAACCTATCCAGCAGGGCATCATAGGGTATGGAGACCTGATCAAATTTTATCTTGCCGTTGTCCACCCCGTTTAATCCCATTTTTTTACCACAATCTTCAATGGTGACGCCTCTACAAACCTTGCCTTCTTTATCCCGGATGGGAACCAAAAATGCAGCTATTCCATAATCGATCTTATTAATTATTAGTTTGGCAAATACGATGGCCAGCTGACCGTGCATGGCTGCATTGCCTATATATTCTTTTTGTGCTTCTTCATCGGGTGTGTTGATGATGAATGATCTTGTCTGATGGATATAATGCGCAGTAGTCTGAATTCCTTTGACATTGGAACCATGTCCTGTCTCGGTCATGGCAAAACAACCCGGAAGATCTAATAAACCAATTGCTTTAAGGTAAAGATCATGATGCTTTTTAGTCCCCAGGTTTAAAACTGAACCACCAAATAAGCCAAATTGTACTCCAAATTTTATGGTCAGACTCAAATCTACCATACTAATTGTTTCCATTACTGTAAAGTATGAGCTCATATCATTACAGCCACCGTAAGGATCGGGATAGGATATGGCACCATATCCTTTGTTTGCCAAAAATAAACAAGCTTTAAAAATTTCAGTTCTAAATGCGACTAAATCTTCTCTATGTTTAAAATCAAAAACATCGTTATCAAATAATTCTTTTAATTCGCGTACCAGACCGGCATGTTCGCCATCCAGAATGGATTGCATTACCTGTACATCAAAAGAAACCCGGTTATTTATTTTGAGGGATTGCGTATCTCTCCATTCAGGATAAAAGTGATATACTGCTTCATAATTCAGGAAATCAAGTAAATGCTGATACCGGACAGCTGTCAGAAGCCAATCCTCGGATTTTACTTCCGGTATTAATTCACAGCCTATTTCAATTATTCCGGCATCCGGTTTCAACTTATTTTTAACTAAATGATTCCGGATTTCATATTTCCATTTGCTTAAATCATCATGAAATGAATAATCTGGATTTAAAATGAGACGCATGACTTCGATTTCATTTGCCGTCATCCATGACTGAGTGTCAAAATAGCCATCCAATACCTTTTGTTCTTCGGTAGAAATCACCAAATCTTCCTGCACCAGATAAATAAGAGGCTTAAAAATACGTAACCTGGGAAGGGAATCCAGCATCTGTATATTATTCATTTGATACCATTTAGTCACGAATACTGTATTTCATCATTACCAAACCGGTATTGTACTTTTCTGCGTCAATCAAGCTTAATTTTATTCTTCCTTTTTGAAATTGATTAAACGATTTTCCACCACCTAATAAAATGGGATGTACAGCTAAAATCAGTTCGTCAACCAATCTGTGTTCCAACAATGAAGTGGTAAACGATGCCCCGCCAAAAAGCCAAATATCTTTTCCATTTGTATTTTTATAATCTCTCATCCATTCGATCGTATTTTTCGAAATTACAGTATATTCATTTGATGACGCCATATTTTCATTAGAAGTAAATACATATTGTTTTATATGAGCCATACTTTTTACGAAAGGGTCATCCGGATTCACCGGCATGTCCTTCATCATATCGAATGTTTTTCTACCCATAAACAAGGTATCGATCCGGGATAAAAAATCAGTCATCCCATAGTCCTGGTCGGTACCGTATTCGGGATCAGAACACCAATCGTAAGCCCCATTGGCATCTTCTATGTATCCATCGAGGCTGGTAGCCACTTGAAGTATTATTTTTCTCATGATTATTTCTATATTGGCAGACTAATTTATTAAATATAATGAAAAGAATTGTAATCTTATGTACCATTAGCCTTATTTATACTTTATCGCATGGTCAGGGAGCAATAGAATTATTAAAGTCTCAAGCGGTCACTGATATTCAAAGTAAATACGACCTATACAAAAAGACTGCTTTGCAGATATGGGAATATTCAGAGCTTGGCTATAAAGAACAAAAAAGCAGTGCATTATTACAAGCATTATTAAAAGAGAATGGGTTTGCCGTGACCCCAGGAGTGGCAGACATACCTACCGCATTTGTGGCCAGTTTTGGGAGTGGCTCACCTGTAATCGGGATTTTAGGAGAGTTTGATGCCTTACCTGGCTTATCACAGCAAGCTACTCCTGAAAAAAAACAAGCTGCAGGGAGAGATGCAGGCCATGGCTGCGGTCACCATCTATTTGGAACGGCATCCGTGGCTGCAGGAATAGAAATAAAAAAGCTAATGCAGGAAGGAAAATTAAAAGGAACAGTAAAAGTATTTGGCTGTCCAGCCGAAGAAGGGGGTAGTGGGAAAGTATATATGGTCAGAGCGGGCTTATTTAATGATATTGATATAGCTATCCATTGGCACCCCGGAGATGGTAATTCTGTGACCATGACCAGTGCGTTGGCTAATTCATCTGCCAAATTTCGATTCAAAGGACTATCTGCACATGCGGCTGGTGCCCCGGATAGAGGAAGATCAGCACTAGATGGTGTAGAAGCCATGAATTATATGGTAAACATGATGCGGGAGCATATACCACAGGAAACCAGGATTCACTATGTAATCACTAGTGGAGGGAAAGCGCCTAATGTGGTGCCGGATTTTGCAGAGGTATATTATTATGTAAGACATCCAAAAAGAGATCAGGTAAAATCAATATTTGAAAGAGTAGTGAAAGCAGCCAATGCAGCTGCGATGGGTACAGAAACAACTATGGAATACGAAATCATAGGTGGCACCCATGATATGCTACTCAACAGATCATTAGCCATAGTGATGCAAGAAAACCTGGAAAAGGTTGGTGGTGTAAAATACAGCCAGTCAGAAAAAGAATTTGCTACCAAATTACAATCCAGTTTTACCTATAAAGTACCATCTATAAGTGAGGCAGACAGCATCAAAGGCATCAAGATTGAAGCCGATGCCGGTGGAGGATCTACCGATGTGGGTGATGTGAGCTACGCTGTCCCAACAGTGGGCATGCGTGCTGCTACCTGGGTACCCGGTACACCGGCTCATAGCTGGCAAGCTGTAGCATGTGGCGGTACTGAAATCGGCACCAAAGGTATGATGGTGGCTGCCAAGACCATGGCCTTAACTGCCATAGATCTGTATACTAAACCAGAGCTTATAATGAAGGCAAAAGATGAATTTAAAATGGTGCGGGGAGAGTATAAATACGAAGCACTATTGGGCAACAGGAAGCCGGCATTGAATTACAGGGATTAAATAATTGGTTAATAGTTGAAGAGAGAAATTGATAATTTGTAAGTATAGAAATACAGATTGCGAATTTGACACATACTTAAGGACTTACCAGGTTTTTTATTTTTTCCCTTACCCCATCAAAATCAAATCCGTACAATACCCCATCCATTTTTGCTTTGATCTCCCCAATGCAGGGATTACCAATACTGCCTTCATGGCTATGTCGGACATTGTAGTTAGGTACAAACTTTCCTGATTCAATCTCAGTACCTACTTGTTTGTATGCGTCTCTAAATGGGATACCGGCTAATACCAATTCATTTACTCGCTCTACTGAAAACAGATATTGGTATTTATCTTGTTTGATCAGATCAGAATTAACCGAAATGTGCTGAAGCATATAATTTGCAATATCCAATACCGATTTTAAGATTTGAATCTTAGGCATCATCACATCTTTGAGTAATTGGAAATCTCGGTGATAGCCTGCCGGGAGATTGTGAATCATCATAGCCACCTCACCGGGCAGAGATTGTATCCGATTGCATTGGCTGCGGATCAACTCCCATACATCTGGATTTTTCTTGTGTGGCATGATGCTGGACCCCGTAGTGAGATGATCAGGAAAATGAATAAATTTAAAATCCTGTCCAATGTACAGGCAGATGTCCATAGCCAATTTATTTATGGTAGCAGCTAAGGCTGCCATTCCAAAGCTGACAGCCAGATCTGTTTTACCTCGACTCATTTGAGCATTGATTACATTGTAATGCATGTCCTGAAAGCCTAAGGCTTCTGTGGTCATGGTTCTATTCAGTGGAAAAGATGATCCATATCCGGCAGCTGAGCCAAGGGGGTTCATATTGGCCCACTGATAGGCACTCTGGACCATTTTAAGATCATCTGCTAAAGATTCAGCAAAGGCACCAAACCATAATCCAAATGAAGAAACCATGGCCACTTGCATATGAGTATAACCGGGCATCAAATCCTCTTTGTGCTGATCTGACAAGCTGATCAAAGTATCGAACAGGGCTTTGGTCTGATACACTATATCTTCTAACTCGTTGCGATAATACAATTTCAATGCCACTAAAACCTGATCGTTTCTTGATCTCCCACTATGTACTTTTTTACCCACATCACCTAATCGATTAGTAAGTAAAAACTCTATCTGGGAATGTACATCTTCGCATTCAGGTTGTATCTCAAATTTACCGGCAAGGGCATCACGATAAATTTGCTGTAATTCTGTAGTAATGGCTACTGATTCTTCATTAGTGACCAAATTGATGGTAGCCAACATTTGCACATGAGCAATAGACGCCAATGCATCGTGAGGGGCTAAAAGCAAATCCAGTTCCCGATCATTGCCTACGGTAAAATTTTCAACCAATGCATCGGTACTTATATTTTTTTGCCAAAGTTTCATGATAATCAGAAATTTAGTTGCCTCTGAGGCTCTAAGTCACAAAGGTATTATAATTCCAATCCGCTCAATAATTCTATGTAGGTCTTAATTCCTTGTTTTATCTCAGCCAATTCAATATATTCATCAGCGGTATGAGACCTGGATGATTGACCAGGGCCAATCTTTACGGAAATATAGGGCATCAGCGCCTGGTCAGACAAAGTGGGCGAGCCATAATAGGATAAGCCCATGGATTTACCCTTGATCACGATGGGATGTTGATGATCGATATACGATGGTTTTAATCTGAAAGACCTGGGTGTGAGTACAGAGGAAACCTGTGATTGTAATATTGAATGAATCTCATGAAGCGAATACAATTCATTTGCCCTGATATCAATTACAAATTTACACTGATCTGGAATCACATTATGCTGACTGCCTCCATTGATGACGGTGACGGTAGCTTTCGTTTTCCCCAATAATTCAGAAACTTTATCAAAATTAAATTCTTTGATGGTTTCTATGTCTTTCAAGGCAATATAGATGGCATTCAATCCTTCTTCACGAGCCGCATGTCCGGCGATACCGGTGGCGAGGCCATCGATTACCATGAGGCCTTTTTCAGCTATTGCCAATTGCATGCCTGTAGGTTCGCCTACTATGGCCAGATCTACTTCACCTATTTCTTCTATCACTTTTACTATTCCATTTTGACCGGATATTTCTTCTTCAGCGGAGGCCGCAAAGATCAAGTCGTAGTTATTTTCCTTGGGGCTCAGATAAAGATAGGCCATTAATAAACTGACTACTGATGCTCCTGCATCGTTGGATCCGAGCCCAAATAATTTACCCTCTTTTTGGATAGGGTCATAGGGATTTAAAGACCATGATGATGCCGCCTTTACCGTATCGATATGACTGTTGAGCAGTATTCTTTTTTTAGTTCTGCCTGTTACAGGAGAAAGGATAATATTATTCCCAACCCGCCTGGGCGTATGGTTTTCGTTGATTAAAAAGTTATATAAAAAATCAGCCCTGAGGTGTTCTTCTTTGCTCAATGAAGGAATCCGTATAAGATCAGATAACAGATTTACTGCTGTTGTGTAAAGTTGATTTAATTCCTGATCCGTAATGGTCATATAATTTGCGTGCCGGAAGCGTAATTTGCTATTTCACTCGCTGCACAAATATAAACATCCTTTATTCCATTCTCGGAAGCTTTAAAAGCATTTTCAAGTTTGGGAATCATGCCTTTAGAAATTACCCCATTGGTTTTCAATTGAGTAAAGTATTCTCTATTTAAAGACTGAAGTACAGAATTTTCATTGTTTTGATCGAGCATTACTCCTTTTTTCTCAAAACAAAATATGAGTTTGACCGGGTATTTATCTTTCAGTGACATGGCAATTTCGGTAGCCATAGTGTCGGCATTGGTATTGAGCAAATGTCCTTTTCCGTCGTGAGTAATTGCACACATTACCGGAATTACTCCATTATCTATCAGGAATGCCCATTTTTTATTGTTCACCCTGGAGACATCACCAACCCAACCATAATCAATTTCTTTTGACACTCTTTTATCAGCCTTTACCAGGTTAAGGTCAGCGCCACTAAGACCCAATGCACTCATACCTAGTGATTGCATATCCGCAACTAACGATTTGTTGATCCAGCCTGCGTAAACCATGGTGGCCACCTTGAGTGTCTCAAAATCAGTTATCCTTCTGCCATCCACCATTTTGGTCTCTATACCCAGGGAGGAAGATAGGTCAGTGGCGAGTTTACCACCGCCATGAATTAACACTTTCCGGTTTGGCAATTCTGCAAATCGTTTAAGGAAAGAAATAGTCTCCTGCCTTTGATCCAGTACATTTCCTCCGATCTTTATTACGAGTATTGGTTCAGTTACGTTCATATTCCACCGCGTATTCAGGGAACTCAAATCTAAAAATTAAATTTCAGATTTATATTAGCATATTACTTAAATTTCAAACTTAATTTGCCAACCTGATGGTATATTTCCCAGAACCCAGTGCGATTTTAACCTCTTTATCCACGATTATTGCTTTTTGACCATATTCTGATGAAGAAATTGAAATGCCATCAATA
>CAYNIG010000052.1:0-21434 GCA_964396995.1 uncultured Saprospiraceae bacterium
TGCCAACGGGAATTTTTGCCAAAATGAGTATAAAAAGGAGCGGATTTTAAACGCTCTGTCATGTATCAGTACCTGGAACTGACAGAAAGGCAGAAATAGAAATAGGGTTAAAAGTCTCCAATGCTCAAAGGGTCGTGACCTGAATGCATTCTTAATTCTAGTTCGCGTTTGAGCTCAACTACTTTAGGTAGAAATCCAGGTATGGTGGCAAGGTTTTTTTTCTCCCATGGATCTTTATCTAAGTTAAAAAGTTGAACCGTTTTTTGCCCCTTTACATGATACAGAATTAATTTATAGTGGTCGTGGGATTTCAGGCTTCGCATATAGGAACTGTATAAATTGTAAATACTGGATCTGAGCCGAATTTCAGGTGTATTAAATATTGTATTATGACTCTGAGCTTCCATCGATGCAGGTATATCTAAGCCCAGGTAAGATAAAATGGTAGGACTGATGTCACTCAGATACATATAACCTTCATATCTCTTTTTTGGGGGCACCCCGGGTCCCGAAAAAATCAAGGGTACTCTTATGCTGTGTTCATATAAATTTTGTTTTCCAAGTAACCCGTGCTGCCCCACTGCTAATCCATTGTCCCCTGCAAATATTATGAGCGTATTTTTTCTTAATCCACTTTGATCCAGAGCCTCTAAAATTCTGCCGACTTGTTCATCCATTTCGGAAACCATAGCATAATAGAGGGCAATTTCATTTTTAATAGCTTCAGAAGATAAAGGTTTAGGCAATAGCAATTCATCTCTGATAGATAAAGTGCCGATATCAAATGGGTGTTGTGCCAAAAAATTCTCTGGTAATTTTATTTTGTTGGGATCGTATAAATTAATGAAGTGTGACGGAGGGGTGCGGGGGTCATGGGGCGATGTAAATGCAACATAACATAAGAATGGATTAGATCGGGCCAAATCACTGTTTAAAAAACGAATAGCATCCCTGGCGTACAATTCTGAACTGAAGGTATCTACAATCTTTAATTTATTGGCAGGATACTGCCCATCACTGTTAAAGGAATAGACTTTAGGGTGAAACTGGCCCCCTTCATTTTCAAAATGCATTCCACCAAAAAAAATATTTCCTCCATGGCTAAACATCCGGTGATGAGAATCTTTATCATTATGCCATTTGCCCGTATGGAAAGTAGTGTAACCTTTTGATCGTAATACTTCCGGCATGCTGGTTACAGAATCTGGAATGATGGCCCCATCTCCTGGTAATGTATTTACATATCTTCCTGTAAGCATCATGGCTCTGCTGGGCGTGCAGATGGCACCTTGGTTTCCCCCCATCACATGAGCTTGTGTGCAATACAAACCTTGATTGACCAATTTATCCAGATTAGGTGTTTTTATGCGTTTATTACCTGCAGCTCCCAGTGCAAAATAGGTATGGTCATCACTATAAATAATCAATACATTTTTTTGAATTGGTCCATTTGACTGCTGAGCTTTGACAAGAGTAAAGCAGAGACCAGATAAAATATAAATTAACCAAATTTTCATTAGCCTGATTATTCTTTAATTATTCTTCCGGCGAGCATGACAAAACTGACTTTTTTTAAGGCAATTAAATTTTCGATAGGATTACTATCCATTGCTATCAAATCCGCTTTTTTGCCTGCGCTAATTTGTCCACGATCAGTTAATTTCATAATTGCCGCGCTACCCGAGGTAGCAGATTTTAAAACATCCTTCGCATTCATTCCGTATTCGTTCATCAGGATCATTTCCCGAACATTTTCGCCGTGACTAAATACACCTACATCACCACCCATCAGTATTTTCACTCCTGATTTTAAAGCAGCTTTGAAACTTTTTTGTTTACCCTTAATCCTTTCAGGCAAGCTATCTTTTGATTTATCCCAACCACGGTACGTAAGTATGGCTTCACCGGCCGCCAGGGTAGGGCAGAGTGCCACATCGTATTGTTTCATTAAATTATATATTTCTTCATCACCCTCATCTCCGTGTTCTATCGTTTTTACGCCACCGAGTATAGCTCTGCGCATACCTTCTTTGGTAGTAGCATGTGCAACCACCATGCGACCCGAACTTGCTGCGGTTTCTACCATCATTTTGATTTCATCTATAGAAAAGGTTGGCATGGCATTGCCGAATGCACCCCAACGGTAGTCGGCATATATTTTTATCAAATCCACCCCATGTCCTATCTGATCACGAACTATTCTTATCACCTCTTTGCCATCAGCTGCCTCAGCTCCAAGAGGGGCAGGGAATGCCAGACTTTTGGGGCCATATGAGCCGGTGGCTACAATAGCTTTGCCTGAGCAAATTAAATCTGGAGCCGCGATGACTCCTTTTTGAATGGCCTGCTTTATGCCCAAATCTGCATAACCGGCACCTTCTGTTCCAAGATCACGAATAGTGGTAATACCAGCCAGAAGGCTGGATTGTAAATGTTCTCCAGCTCTGATTACCCGTTCAGCCTCTGATTCAAATAAGACCTGATCATTCCATGAGGTTTCATTATACGGGTGCAAAAGGATATGAGCATGGCCTTCGATGATTCCTGGCATTAATGTTTTGCCTTTAAGTTGAATGATTTTAGTACCGGCGTCTGATTTTAAATTTTTACCTATAGCTTCTATTTGTTTGCCATTGACCAGTACCTGAATTCCTGAAATCAAATTTTCACCATCAAATATTTGATCAGGTATGAGAAGCGTTTTTTGGGAATAGATAATGCCTGATATACAGAAGGTGAATAATAGAAAAGAACATCTATTCATTTATTTAATTTGGTTTTGCTAACGGTAGTAATTTTATTTCTGGGTTAACTCTTCATAGGCAGCAGTCAAAGGCCTTAATATTCCATCACCTTTCCATTCGGGAGCACCGGGTATTGCCGTGGCCTTCACGATTTCTTCTTTTGGCTTACCTGCGGCTATTTCTTTCGAAGTATGATTTAATAAAGCATCAAGATAATTTTTAAATGCATTCAGATCAATGGCTGTACCTGTAACAGGATATCCTTCTGCAGCATGGCCAAATACGTAGGTGGTTTTTTTAGAGAATGATGAAATGGTTTTTTCTAATACATTGATCCAGGATGAAATATTAGCTCCGGCTGACCGGTCTACATTGGGATGCCGACGATTAAACATCAGGTCACCCAGGTGAATGATATTGTCTTTTTCGAGGTGAATAATGCTGTCGCCGTTAGTATGGCCTGCTCCATAATAATGTAGTGTAATCCGGTCTTTTCCTATTTTTTCTGACCATACAGAATCAAAAGTCTGACTGGGAAATAACTGATTTGCTTCGGTTTTATTTGTCATGGCTACCCGCATTTGATTTGCTTTGGAGTTGGTATGAGCCAGTACCCGATTGACCAAACCTTTAAATTTTATGTTACCCCCGGTATGATCACCATGATGATGTGTGTTGATCAGTAGTTCAAAAGGTTTTTCATTTAGTTTTTTTATTTCAGAGATCAAATGATCTGCTTGCTCCGGAAACTGGCTGTCGATAACTACTATTCCGTTTTTGGTAAACTTAAATAAAATTGTACCGCCCCGCTCACTGAAAATACCAGTGGTTTTAGTAAGCATTTTTATGGTCCAGGGATCAGCGAATAAAGACTTGGCTAAAAGATCAAAGCATGGCAAAGCCAGGGAAGATTGAATGAGAAAGGATCGTCTTTTCATGTTTTTTATTCCTAAAAATAGGAAAATTAAAGTCCCTGGGAAGAATAATCCTGAATTAGTTAATTAGCATGTCGTTCAAGTAAGGGATAGTATTTTTCCTGCAATGAAATCAAATGCCATCGTTGGTGGCCGGCCAGAGTAAAGGCTAATGATAATGGGCAATATTGATTTCCATTGTATGCATTGCCTGATTGATGTAACATTTGAGTTGAAAATGATTGGAACATGGCAATGGTGGCCTTTCTAATCAAAATCAATTCATCCAACAAGTCATTCACGGAACGATCATTCGCAGTTGTGTTTTTAGCATAATTATCTTCGTCAAATGATAACATTTTTTGTTTGTCGCCTCTGGCTATAGCAGTTATCCGATAGGCAAATACTCGTTCGGTATCTATTAAATGTTGTAAAATATCTTTTACTGTCCATTTACCAGGGGAATATACTTGTTCGCGTAAGGATATCCATTTGTCGAGTGGTGCCTTTTCCAGTTCACTCAGGCTTATTTTAAGAGCGTCCATATAGGTCACATCATCGGTAAGAAAAATATACCGGTCAAAATATTCTGGCATTTTTAGTATATCTGATTTTTTCATAAGTCTGGTTTTATATAATTTAGGTAAATTTTCTATTTTCTTTGCCCACCAATCCGGCTATGGAGTTCAATGGCGATTTTATTTCAATCCTGAGTCTGATATTTTATACGTTATACCTTTTTTTCCAATAAGGTAAATTTCAATGAATCGAATCGGCACTGGGACCTGCGTTGTTATTCTGTTTATACTGAAAATTTTAAGCATGCGAAATGGAGATTATTGTTTTTGCTTTAAAGAAACCAAAAATTGATTTTCATAATTTTTTACCGCTTCCAGTGTAAGTGGATCGGTAGCAAATTTCTCTTTCAGCAATTCGTACATTTTCAATCCACGTTCATCTTTTAAAATATCAATAAGCTGCACCAATTGAAAAATGTCATTCAAATCGTTTTCAGGTAAAGCCTGGGTAAGCCGATCGAATAAAACAGGAAACGCTAATGATGATTTCCCAAGACTTACCAATGTGTTAGCTGCAGCAAAGGGGTAATCCCACACTGGTGTGGCTAAATACCATCGTGGCGACCGGTTGTCCAGCAGGCAGTTCAATACATAATCTGTTGCCCTTTGGTCTCCTAATTGTTCTAATCCGTTTAATGCACTTATCCGGTTTTGGTTTTTCCAGGAAGGTTTGTTTTCGAGATGCATCAGGATATCAAGTGCCTGAGCACTTTTAGTTTTACCTAATGCTATTGCGGCAGCGTTGATTACGCGATCACTTTCATCATCCAACGCATCGATATACAAGGCGGTGTATAGGCTGTCACCGGTATTTCCAAGAGTACTGATGGCCGTTGCCTTTAACCAGGATGATTCTGTTTTAATGATGTTGGTTAATAGTGAAATGACATCCGTATCATAAGGTACCTTGATTATTTTTTTCAAGGAATTCAAGGCATACAGTCTATATCGCCAATAGGAGTTAGATACAATCTCCTTTTTAATGGTATTGACTATTTTTAGCTTTAGTTCTGGGGAAGCGCTGCTCTCTTTTTCAAATTCAGTTAATTTGTCTATCGATTTTTGCTTAGCTAAAATATCAGAGCTTTTTTTTACTACCTCAAAATGCTCAGCAGGCTCAATAGAATATTCAGTTTCACAAAGAAAGGTTTCTTCGTAATTAAAGTTTACGAATGAAGGTTGTTTGGCCAGAGGTATACAGATTGTATTTATTTCCCTGGGCTCTAAATAAATTGATCTGATACTACCATCTATCTCAATTTCTATTTTTCCTTGAAAAAACCGGACTTGGGTATATTGAGCTGTGTCTTTTTGTTCCTGACTCTGGATGACAGTCAGGCACAATTGTTTTTTATTTGGGTCATATGATTTAGATACAGTCAATTTGGGAAGTCCTGTTTTGTAAACCCATTGCTCGAAAAACCAATTGTAATTTTTGCCGGTTATTTTTTCTATCGATTTTTGAAAATCAGTAGTATTTGTTTGCCTGGCCGCGTACGTATTTACAAAGTGGCGAATTGATTTCCACCAATCTTCTTCCCCTGTTTCTTTTTGCAGCATGCGGAATATCAATGCCCCTCGGTATTTGGAATAATTATCAGAGGTAAATTCGGACAGTTCTTTATATTTACCGTTAACTATAGGATGTATATAATCTGACTTCCAGTCATTCAGTACGTTGGTTTTTTCGAAAGGTAAAACAAAGGAAAGGTATTCTGCTTTTGAATTTTGTTTTTCGGTGTATAAACCGGCAAAATATTGAGCGAATGTATTATTTAGCCAGGCATCATCCCATGATTGAAGCATGATTAGATTTCCAAACCACTGATTGGCCAGTGCCTGTACTGCCACCCCGTCCCATAAATATTTAAAATCTTCATGAACCCCATAGTCATCGATATAATTATCAGACAGCAATGCCACGGTGTGCTGACCCACTAATCCGGGAAACGGATAATCCTGGACCACTACCTGCGAATATTCTTTAAATGGAAATGAGCTGCCTGTTTTAAATTCTAAAAATTTCATCATATCCGGCAACAGGGCTGTTGTAGCTTTAACGGCATCTATTTCATGAGGATAACCAAAATTATGAATCACCGTTTTACCTGATTTTTGAGTGACATCCATATATTCCCCTACAACAATAGAAACAAGATAATTAGGATAAGGCCGGTTGGTTTTATAATGGTAGGTATGGCTTTGATCCTCATTTTCGGTGATACTTATGAGCTGCCCATTACTAATAACCTTCAAGGGTTTGTCGACCGTAGCAATAATTTCGGTAGTATGGATGTCACTTATGTCCTCATTGCATGGAAACCAATACCGGTTATGATCGGGCTCCCCACTGCTCCAGATTTGTTTTCTTTTATTTGGTGTGACTGAGGTGGGCTGCTGAAATCGAAGTCCTTTTCCAAAGCTACCCCATATTGCATTCGGGTTGGCTTTGTTTTGATGGTTGGTATTATATTCAATACTTAAAAAAATATTTTCCGATGGAAGATATGTTCTGCTCAAGCTAATTTCCAGGTTCTTCCTGGCTTCACCGAACGTATATGTAAATTCTACTTTTTCTCCATCAGCTGAAATGGAGTGAATGTTTAGAAGGGCAGCATCGAGGTAAATCTTTTTTGTCGCTTTGATGGGAGTGCACGTAATCTGAGCTCTTCCCATTGCTCTGGTTTGTTTCCAATCAAAAGTCAGATGTATTGCTATATGCTTCACATCTATATCACTTGCCAGAAGCGGCATTACGTGAAGACAAAAGAGTATTTTAAAGCAGAATTTCATATTGTTGATGCAAGGATTCTTTTTACTTGTTTTTCACTATTCAATCCTACTTTATTGGCAACGGAGAGGATAGAATGGTCTGGATGTTTTAATAGTTCCTTTATTTTTTCTTTCCTGATAGAGGTAATAAAATGATGTACCGTGTTGCCGGTTTCTTTTTTAAATATTCTGGTAAAATTTCGTTCGCTCATATTGGCTAAATCAGCCAATTCGGATAATGTCCTTTTTTTATTGATATTTTCAATTATGAAGTCCTGAACCAAATGAATGCCAGAATGGATGTGATTCCTGAACTTCATTAACTCGCTTTCCTGTGCGGCATTTCCATTTCGCCTGTTGTATACTACCAGCTCGCGCGCTACCAAATGCGCAAAATAACTTCCTTTTATTTTTTCTATTATATGCAGCATTAAATCAATGCCGGATGCAATTCCGGCACTGGTATAGATCCTGTTTTGATCGGTAAATAAAATATTTTCATTGACCTGGATTGCTGGATATCGCATTTGTAAATCCTTTGTTTTTTTGAAATGAGTGGTACAGCCTATGCCATTCAGTAGTCCGCTCTCTGCCAGAACAAATGCACCCATACAAATACTGCATAGGTTTACTCCTTTTGCATAGTTTAACCGCAGCCAGCCAAATAAATCCTTTTGTTTGATAAATTCAGGAGAAATAAGGTATGTATGTGCCGCACCGGGAACGATAAGAAAATCACCTTTATTTAGTTTTACTTTTGAAAAATGCTTCACTTTTGAAAACGGCAATCCACTTGAAGTGCAAATCGGTTTATTAATACTGCAATATTCTATCTCAAAATCAGCATGATAATCTATGGCCTCATGGATCGCCTGGTCGGGTCCGGCCAGGTCGAGTATATGTATCTGAGGCAATAGTAAAAAAGTAAATTTGGTCGGCATTACTAATAGATTTACTTAGCAAAAATGCATAATAAAATTTGAAATAGAAGGTCATAAAGTGGACCTTTCCGGCCATAGCTAAATAAATAAAACTGCATCCTTGGATACCTTGATAAATGGGGATATTTTAGAGTATAATGTGTAAACGAATCAAGAGATGATTTACGGAAAATGATTCTTTTTTAAATAATCCTCATATTTGCTGCATGAAATCAAGATTTTTATTCTTTTTATTTTTTGTTTATTTTATTGGCAAAAGCCAAATGCCGGCACTCATGCAGGCCAAAGTAGATGTGGTATATCTTTCATCCGATTTATTGGAAGGCCGAAACACCGGCACGAAAGGGGAGGCATTAGCGGCTGAATACATCCAATCCAGATTTAGAACCTTAGGACTAAAACCCGGAAATAAAACATCCTGGTTTTACAATTACAGTTTTAGACAAAAGGCTCATCCACATGATACTACCAGCGAGGATAGATTGCCAAAGGTAGAATCCAAAAATGTACTTGCACTTCTCGACAATGGTGCGGCCAACACGATAATCATCGGAGCACATTATGATCATCTCGGATACGGCGGTATAGGTTCAGGATCTTTAGCGGCAAACAGTACGGACATACATAATGGGGCAGATGATAATGCCAGTGGGATTGCAGGAATACTGGCAATTGCTGAAAAATTAAAAAACAATCCTAATGCTAAAGCAAATAATTATCTATTTATGGCATTTTCCGGCGAAGAACTGGGGTTGTATGGTTCCAATGCATTTACAAAAGATGCCGGTTTTGAACCAACAAAAATTAATTATATGATCAACCTCGATATGGTAGGTAGGCTCAATGCTGAAAAATCAATTGCAATCAGTGGCGTAGGTACCTCACCATCCTGGAAGCCAATGCTTGAAAATGGCGCTCAAATTAATGGAATTAAATTTAGTTCCACAGAATCAGGTCAAGGCCCATCAGACCACACTTCATTTTATTTAAAAGATATCCCGGTATTGCATTTTTTTACCGGTCAGCATAAAGATTATCACAAACCCACCGACGATGCGGAATTAATTAATTATGAAGGTATTCTGGAAATAGCCGATCTGATAGTCGAAATTATAGAGGCTAAAAATGTCGAGCCTAAGCTTATTTTTACTAAAACTAAAGATGAATCAGGGAAACGCTCAAGTTCATTTAAGGTGACCATGGGCATCATGCCGGATTATTTATACCAGGAGGGGGGAATCAGGCTGGATGGAGTTACAGATGGTAAGCCAGCTGCAGCAGCAGGATTAAAAGCAGGTGATATTCTTTTAAAAGTCGGTACCACGGACATAAAAGATATGAACTCCTACATGGAAGTATTGGGTAAACATGAAAAAGGAGATAAAGTGGATGTGATGATCAAAGGGGATGGAAAAAGGTTGACGGTAGGATTGGTATTTTGATTAAAACTTCACCGTAATCCCGCCTACTGCATTCAAGCCATAGGTAGGATATTGGTACCATCGTCTCCACACCGAATTGGCAAGGTTATTTGCTTGGGCGAAGATTCCTATGTTTTTAGTAATAGCATAGTTAGCCCCGAGGCTGATATCTAATAAAATATTTGAATTGCCGGTGTTGCCGAGATCATCAAGGAAAGGAATACCATCGTTTACATACGACTCAGCTGTAAGTAATAGTTTTTTATTCAATGTTTTGTATTGCACAGAACCATTAAACTCTAATGAAGGCAGGCCCCAGGCTTGGGGCTCGGCTTTTTTGGTATAGAAATTTTTATTGATGGCCGCATTTACTATGATATTGGAGGATGGTTTGAAAGTAAGAGAAGCTGTGCCGTAGGTAAAATCCACATCACGGTATTGGACACCGAAGCGGCTAAAGTTTTTAGTATTCAATACAAACAGTGGAAGATTATCATTTTGTTTGTAGCCCACTCTGAGGTCATACTCCAGGGTCTTGGCTGATCCTTTAAGACCAAGATAATAGGCTGTAAAGGCATTATTAGTGAGCGCAGGTCTGGAAGTAATGAATGGATTAAAATCACTAAGTGTGCGGTAGGTGTTTTTGTTTAGTCCACCTTCTGCACCGGCCACGATCATGAGTTGATTGCCGGATAGGCTGCCACTTAGATTTACGGCTGGGAAAAAAGTAATGTTTTCACCATCCGATGCAATCTTTACTCCAGCCTGTATGGCAAATGATTTGCCATGTATACCTATGGTTGGCAGCAGATAAAAATTATTTAAATCCCGGGCTATGGTATCAGCATCAAACATGGTAATGTCTGTTCCGAGTTCCACTCCTACAGAATGTTTGTTTTTTATCCATTTTGTAATACCCAAATCCAGCTTGCCACCTTTTTCGTTGCTGGATAGATTGTCTACCAAATTAAACAGATTAAGGCTGGCAAAATAGTTGACACCATTAGCACTTATCTTAGGATTAAAAACTTTGGCACCCAATTCAAAAATATCATAATTGTGTTTCAATACTTCGCTGGGCGTAGCAGTCCCCGGATTTTGAATATAGTGTCCAAAATGACGATAACGATCCTTGCTTACCAGGGCATCACCTTGTATTGCCAGGCCGTCTTCTGTAAGATGAAATAGATGGGCTTTGAGATCATTATCATAAAACCGCTGATCTTTATTTTTCTTGTTATTGGCACTCAGATGAGTAAAGTCAAATCCAATCTTGGTACGATCATCATTTTTAAAATAATAAGATAATCTTCCAATGGCCTGACCGGGAATACCATAGCCGGCTTTAAGGTAAAATGGATAACTGGGGATGGCTTCAGCTGGTTTCATGGCAATAGGCCTGATCTGCGGTGCTGAATATTTTAATTCCAATATACCCGGATTTACATCGTAGTTGTATTTGGATCTGCCCGTATCCGATACCGGAATTTCAGGAGTCACTTTGATTTTCTCTGCTTCATCTAACCGGGCATCAAAATCTTTTACTACCTGAATAATATCAACCGGCAGATTTTGCGCGATAAGATTCTCAACTAAGGTAAATAGCAAAAAAGCTAAACCAAAGCCAATGGAATGTCTATATATTTTTATGTGCATCTTTTCAGGATTAATTATTGTCAAATAATGAGTTTATTTTCAGGGTGTCGTTTCTCAGTTTGTTTCCGGAGGCTTGCATCCGTTTTACATAGTCCAGTTTGGTTTGAGCCTGTCGGGTGATTTCAGCATCTTCCTTATATCCATCCAATAAGCCTTCTAATACCGCTCGGGCATTGAAGTAATCCTTTTTGTCAACAAAAATGTCAGATAGCAAGAGCATGCATTTGGCTACCCAAAAAGGATGATCCGAATTGGCATTTATGGCATTGCGTGTGCCTGTTTCTGCAGCCGGTATATTTTTTTGTTTATATAAAATGTCTGCCAACAGGTATCGGGCTTCGGCTGTTTGTACATTATCGCTAAAGTCTATGGTAGATTTGAAATACTCGTTGGCCTGGGCATAGTTACTGCGATCGTACGCGATTTTGCCGAGATAAAATCCGGATGTCGCTTTTTGTTCATTATTAGCTTTCGGGGAGCGGTATACTTTTTCACCATACAATGCAACTTCATTGGTCAATCCTTTACGATAGGCTGATCTCATAGCTCCCAGCTGAGCCTCAAACAAAGTGTTTTCATCCACGTTGGCCCCAGCCAGGTCTGAATAATATTTATATGCTTTGTCAAAATTGAGTTGGTGATTGTAAGCAAGGGTGGCCGCTTTGAGCAATGCCTTTTCATAATACTGCGAACTTCCTTTTTGAATCACGGCTTCGTAATCATTCAACGCTGGATCGTATTTTTTTAATAATGCATTGCACTCTGCTCTTTTATAATAAGCATCTATCAGATAAACTCCTCTGGGAAATTTTTGTATGTAATCACCGAAAGCGCTGACTGCTCTTTCGTATTGGCCATCTTCATAGTAGCGTTGGGCCACACTATAGTTAAGCGAATCCCTGGAGAAATTGGTTACTTTATAGCCAGGTACCGTCTCCAGGAATTTCAGATATTCATCGGGCTGCCCCAGATCATCTACATATATTTCTTCCAGGCCGGCGAGGGCTTCCTGCGATTCAGAGGGGGAAGGATTGTGCTTAAATACATCTTTGTAATTTTTAATGGCTTCATTTTTATTACCCTGATTGTAATTGATCAGGCCCATATGGATGAGCGCACGATTGATCATATTGGAATTGGGATACTCTCTGATAATTCTGTTCAGAGACGCTATGGCCTGGGATTGTTGCTCCTGGTTGGCATAGGTATCCCCCAATTCAAACAAGGCCTCATCTGCATATTTTGAAGATGGTGATCGTCTTACCAGGTCATCCAACAATCTTATTTTTTCCTTCGGATTATTTTTTAATCCTTGTATGATGGCACTCTGGTACTGTGCATAGTCATTACCTGTGTATCGGTTGGAGATTACTTTGCTATAATGAATCAGGGCTTCATCGTATTTATTTCTTTTAAAAGAACAGTCGCCTGATCTGAGATAGGCATCTGCCAATATATTTTGCTCTTTCTGATTGGTTGCTCTTACCAGTTTATCAATTGCCAATTTAAACTGATCACCGGCTGGCACATACGATTCTTTCTTTAAATAATTGTAACCCTGCAGGTAATATGCCTGCGGGAGCAAATTAGCTTCTTTGGGAAGGCGTGGGTTAACAGCTTCCACAAATTTACTGTTCCAGCTTATACTCAAGTCATAATCTACCTGTCTGTGTGCCATCTCAGCCATCCAATACATAGAAATAGTGGTTATCGATTTGTCATAGGAAGGTTCCATAGCTTTATTCAACATAATTCGGGCATCGCTGTATCGTTCATCATTTATTAACTGCATAGCTCTGGCAAAAGCCAGCTTTTGATACGATTGTTTTAATCGGGTAGTTGGATTTTTTATGCTTTCTATAGTCTTCAGAGCAGTATCGTAATCTTTGGTACGATCCAATACATCACCCATAATGTCCTGGGCTTCATTAAAATATCTGGAGGTAGGTGCAAAGGAATTCAGTGTGGTTACTGCTTCTCGGTCAAATCCCAGTTCCGCAGATAGTTTTGCATAATTGAATAAAGCTTCTTCACGGATGCTTTCCTGATAAGGCAATCTGCTCACATTGTAAAATGCAGTTCGGGCAGATAAAGTATTGCCACTGCGGAGGTAACAATCGGCCAGATAATAGTTTGAGTTTTGACCTAATTGATTTTGCTGGCCGCTGATTGCGCTAAAATAGGGTATTGCTTTGTCGTATTTTTTCTGAATATAGTTGGAATATCCTAACGCATAATAATCTGATTCTTCCAGTGACTGATTGCTTTTTTCATATTCTTCGAGATAGGTCAATGCCTTTACATAGTCTTTCTTTAGAAAATAAGCATGCCCTACCATTCTTTTGATTTGGATTGCTTTGTCTACTTTTTGAGTGCCGTCAATAACAGGCCTGGCATAGGTAATAAGCTTATCATAGTTACCCTGTGAGAAATAAATATGAGAAATATAATAGGGGATCAGGTCCGCATAAGTTTTGGATTTACCGGCAATTTCAAAACTGGCTATGGCAGCATCGTATTTTGCGTTAAAATAATGGCACATACCCAGATAATAATTTGTAGGATAATAAAACTCACCTTTTGAATCTTTTACCAACTGAAAAGCAGTGGTGGCGTTTTTAAAGTCTTTGGTAGCAAAAAAAGAGTAACCTTCTTTAAATTTCACTTCAGCCAGCATCTCTTTACTCATGCCCCGGGTATCCATTAATTTATAATATACTATTGCCTCTTTGTAATTCCTTTGATCAAAATGGAAATTGGCTACTTCGAGATTGGCTTTTTCTGCTATAGGGTCAGGCCTGTATTTTTTAATAAATTCAGTTACCAGTAAATCGGCATTTTCCTGCTTCACTCTTAAAGCAGAAAGGGCAGTATAATATTCTGCATATCGAAGTAGGGTCTTATACTCCGGTTCGAAACTCAGCCTGTGTTCATTTATTACTGTTTCGAATTCTTTTTTGGCTGCGACATATACTCCTTCAGAAAAAAGCCTCAATCCTTCTTTGTAATGTGCATTTACTTCTGAATAAATGGAAGTTTTTTGTGATTGAACCACTTGCAGGATAAAAATGGAAAAAAACAAAATCCCAGAGAGCCTATACATGTATTTTACAATTACGTGATTTAAATAATGATCTTACGCTAGACACACTTATTTAAGTGTGAATCAGGTACAAATTTATCAATAAATTAACTTATATGTGCTTATTTCCCAATGCAATGTAAACGGAATATCAAAATTATAAACGTTTGATTTCTGCTCCTATTGCATTCAATCTGCCGTCAATATTTTGATACCCCCGATCTATCTGGTTTACATTATGAATCAGGCTGGTCCCCTTGGCACTCATCGCGGCTAACAACAATGCCACACCGGCTCTGATGTCAGGACTACTCATCTCGATGCCCCGTAAATGATATTTTCTATTCAAACCAATAACCGTGGCGCGATGAGGGTCACAAAGTATGATCTGAGCTCCCATATCGATCAGTTTATCCACAAAGAAAAGCCGGCTTTCAAACATTTTTTGATGGATCAGCACGGACCCTTTGGACTGAGTAGCTAAGACCACGATGATACTCATGAGGTCAGGTGTAAATCCAGGCCAGGGTGAATCATAAATAGTAAGAATGGATCCATCCATAAAAGTGGAAATCTCATATTCATCTTGTGCAGGAATATGCAGGTCATCACCGATTTCATTTACGGTCACTCCCATTTTCCTGAATACATCAGGTATAATACCCAGATCTTTAATTCCGGCACTTTTTATAGTGATATCCGATTGGGTCATTGCAGCCAATCCGATAAAACTACCCACCTCGATCATATCCGGGAGACATTTATGATCGGTACCTTTAAGTAATGAATTAACCCCAGTGATATACAATAAATTTGAACCGATCCCATCTATTTTGGCACCCATGCGCACCAACATTTTACAAAGTTGCTGCAGATATGGTTCGCAGGCTGCATTATATAGGGTAGTTTGCCCCTCAGCAAAGCACGCAGCCATAATTACGTTAGCTGTACCGGTCACGGATATTTCATCCATCAGTATGTACGTGCCTTTGAGTTTTTTCGATTCAATAAAATATTGAGCCTTTGATGCATCGTACTCAACCGTTGCGCCTAATTGAGTGAGTCCTGTAAAATGGGTGTCAAGCCTTCTACGACCTATTTTGTCGCCACCCGGCTTGGGCAGATACATCTTTCCTAACCTCGCCAATAGCGGTCCGATTAACATTACAGATCCACGAATTGCTTTAGCTTTTTTATCAAATTCTTCGCTTGCCAGATAATCCGTATCAATATTTTCCGCAGTAAATGAATACGAGGTCTCTGACCTTTTTTCGACTTTCACTCCGAGGCCCGCTAAAAGCTCTATTAATCGCTGAATATCAAGTATATTGGGCAGATTGGAAACAGTTACTTTTTCCCGGGTAAGCAACACTGCGCATAAAATTTGCAAAGCTTCGTTTTTTGCTCCCTGGGGTACTAATTCTCCTTTGAGTTTCTTACCTCCTACCACCTGAAATGAATCTGTAAACATAATTTGAATTTATTTGCGAGTCAAATGTATTAAAAGTTTTTATAATATGAAGATCGGCTTACTCATGTTCTCCTTGAATTGAGGAGGAAAAACTAATAGTAAGCAGGAACAAAAAAGGGTTGCGTTTACTAAACCTGAATTAATTGCCTATTTCCTTGTTTTGATGCTCAAATTTCCATTTAACTATTGGCCTTTTCTTCTCAGATTTAATAAACCAATAAACTTCGTAACTTTCGCCTTTAATTTTAAAGGTGGCTTTTTCTAACTATATATTGGAATGTCTCAGGCTGCATGGCAAGGCTGAATTAGGCCCATTAGGTACCTTTACCCTGGATTATACACCTGCGAAGTGGAGAATAGAAAAACAGAATTTTGTTCCTCCAGCAGCCAAAATTTTTTGGATTCCAAATCAGCCGGACCAAACCCACCATTATGGGGCAATTGCACAGGTGGTTGCTGCTAAGCACGATATTCATTTTGACCAGGCCTATACCTTTGTACAGGCGACCTTGCAACGAATCTGTACAGAATATCCAACTTCCTATTCCCTGGGTATTTTAGGAAAATTAGAGAAGCCCGCTGAGCATTCCGTTTATTCAAGTTTTACTATAAATGATGATTTTATAAATAAGCTGACGGTAAAACCACTTAGTTTACCTCAAATTTATAATCGGGAGGGTGATACAGGATTTAATTGGTGGTGGTTACTTGGATCCTTTCTTATTTTGATGTTGGTGTTTTTAGTATTGGGTTTTTTCAGTACACCCAAAACTACCGATGTCACTCATACAGAAGAAAAACAATCTATTCCGGAGCTTTCATCTAGTACGGTTAAGCAGACCAATACCTCCCCCAGTCTTCATGCAGATTCCAATTCATTAGATACTACAGCAGTACAAAAAGCTGCCATGGAAATCATCATCATCACCGGAAGTTATTGCAAACAAAGAAATATTCGAAAAGCAAGGGAACTGGTAAATAAATCGGGATATGATTTATATGAAGAAAAAATCAGTGCTGAATGTGCACGAATTGGAATAAAATTAATCTCCAGCGAAACTCCCGAACTTTTATTACAAAAAATTAGAAATACTATAGAGCCTACTGCCTGGCTGTTAGATAAAAAGCTATGAAGGAAAATATAAAATCCTGCTTTCCTACGTGGATGAATGTGGAGAGCAATATGTTTTTTTTAATCGCCGGTCCATGTGTAGTGGAGAGTCGTGATCTTTTATTCACTGTTGCAGAAAAAGTAATTAATATAACTTCCAAGTTAAATATCCCATACATTTTCAAATCATCATACCGTAAAGCAAATCGCAGCAGCAAAGATTCGTTTACGGGTTTAGGTGATGAAATGGCAATAGGCTATCTTGCAGAGATCAAAGAATATTTCAATATACCTGTCCTCACTGATATTCATTCAGAACCTGAAGCGGCAATGGCAGCGCAATATGCAGATGTATTGCAGATACCTGCTTTTTTATGCCGTCAAACAAGTTTATTGGAAGCTGCAGCGGCCACTGGAAAAGTAGTGAATGTAAAAAAGGGCCAGTTTATGAGTGCCGAAGCAATGAAATTTGTGGTGGATAAAATCAAAGCCCAGGACAATCAATATGCCTGGCTCACAGACCGAGGTACTATGTTTGGCTATCAAGATTTAATAGTAGACATGCGGTCAATACCCATCATGCAGTCATTCCATGTTCCTGTTGTACTGGATGTTACACATTCACTTCAACAACCCAATCAAACAAGTGGCATTTCAGGGGGCAAACCAGAAATGATAAAAACAATATCCTCTGCAGGAATAGCGGCAGGTGCCGACGGACTGTTTATAGAGACTCATCCTGATCCTTCACATGCCAAATCAGATGGAGCCAATATGCTCTCCTTAAATAAAATGGATGATTTATTACATAGATTGGTTAGAATCCGCCAAGCAATATTATAGTCAAAAATGAATCAAATCCTGGAGATAGCTCTAAAGCCGGATGCACTGGAAAGAGATGGTCATCTTGAACAAGAAATACATCGGAAGCTGGGCATAAAGGAGAGTGAAAAGGTATTTTTTCAAGTACTTAAACGATCATTGGATGCCCGAAAATCTCCGGTGTATCGATTCAGAATACTCGTTTCAGATGCTCCGATACCTGAGCCGGATGCATTCAAGGAAAAATTTAAAGATGTATCCACAGCTGAGAAAGTAATCATTGTGGGTGCTGGCCCTGCAGGATATTATGCTGCAATGGAATGTCTTGAATCAGGCTTGAAACCCATCGTTTTTGACAGAGGTAAAAATGTGCGTGACCGGCGCAGAGATCTCAGGGCGATTCAACAATTCAGTGTAGTCAATCCCGATTCCAATTACTGTTTTGGAGAGGGTGGGGCGGGCACTTATTCTGATGGCAAATTATATACAAGATCAGGAAAAAGAGGAGACCTGTACAAAGTATCTAAGCTATTCGTCGAGCACGGAGCTACCCCGGAGATCTTGTATGATGCGCATCCGCATATAGGATCTAATAAATTGCCTGAAATCATTCAGAAAATGAGGGAAAGTATTGAGTCCCATGGTGGAGAAATTCACTTCGATCAGCAGGTCACGGATTTAGTTATACAAAACGGAAAGATTAAAGGGGTGCGTACCAAAGCCGGAATGGAATGTTTTGCTGATGCAGTCATACTGGCCACAGGCCATTCAGCGAGAGACATATTTTATCTACTACATGCCAAAGGATTATTAATTGAACCAAAATCACTGGCAATAGGTGTTCGCATAGAGCATCCTCAGGCTTTGATAGATTCAATTCAATACCATCATACCGTCCGTCATGAGCAGCTTCCACCGGCAGCTTATTCATTGACTTGTACCATAGACCATCGGGGAGTTTTTTCATTTTGCATGTGTCCAGGAGGATTGATGGTCCCTGCTGCAACAGCACCGGGTGAGATTGTGATAAATGGAATGTCGCTAAGCAGGCGAGACAGCAAATTTGCAAATTCAGGTACTGTTGTCGCTGTTCATCCGGGAGATTTTGTTCATCCTACAGATCCATTTTGTTGTTTGGATTTTCAATCGGAGGTGGAGCGGAAAGTTTTTTCTGCTGGTGATGGAAGCCAAAAGGCCCCTGCTCAGAGATTGACTGATTTTATGCGGAACAGGTTGTCAGATTCTATTGGTGAATCCTCCTATATTCCCGGTCATTGGTCTGCTCCAATTCATGAGATTTTGCCTGAGATTATAGTGAAATCCTTAAAACTGGGTATACAGGATTTTTCTAAAAAAATGAAAGGCTATCTGACCGAAGAAGCCATAGTAGTGGCTACCGAAAGCCGTACGAGCAGCCCGGTTCGCATTCCGAGAAATTCGTTATCTATGCATCCCCAATGCGAAGGACTTTTCCCGTGTGGTGAAGGAGCCGGATACGCTGGAGGTATAGTATCTGCTGCTATGGATGGACAATTGGTCGCCAAAGCAGCATTAAAATATATCATGACCAAATAACCTTAATATGAAAGATTTTATTGACCTTTTAGGCAGGATTTTTATCTCTCTTATCTTTTTCTGGGAAGCGTATGATTCTATAGCATTTTTTGATTCTGTGAAGCGGACAATGACCAATTATGGAATTACCTGGAACCAGGATTTTTTGTTAATCACAGTAATAGTTTTTTTAATAATCGGAGGACTATTTATTTTAATCGGATACAAAGCACCGATAGGGGCCATTTTATTACTTATCTATTGGATCCCGGTTACCTTTATGGTCTATTCTTTTTGGAATGATCCTGTATCGGAAAGAAGGATGGCTTCCATTTTATTTATGAAAAATATGGCCATTATAGGTGGATTGCTGATGATCGTGGTGAACGGCGCAGGAAGATTTAGTATAAAAAGATTATTGGCAGCCAGCAGACCACCTAAGCCAAGATGGTAGGTGCCCAAAGGCAATTCGGAAAAATTAAACCCCTTTAATAATTGGTTATGATTGCCTGCATTAATACTTTTGCCCCATGCAAATAAAAGTGAATCGAACACCTCACTTAATAGACGGATATTATGTAGAGGAATACTCACTTTTGAATGATCAAGGATTTGAGCTTAGATGTACCAATTTTGGCGCTGCCATCACTCACCTCATATGGCCCGGAAAGAATGATAAGAGTATGGATATCTTGTTGGGGCATGATCAGGTAGAAAAATGGATTTGGGATAACAACTGGTTTGGCAGTACTGCCGGACGATGCTGCAACAGAATTAAAAATGCAAGATTTACCCTGGATGATATAGAATATAAAGTAACAGCAAATATTCCCCCCCACCATTTGCATGGAGGTACCCATGGCTTTAATGTACATACCTGGCGTGGAAATCCGGAACAGACCAATGAATATGTTGGTGTGCGCATGTACCTGTTAAGCAAAGATGGTGATGAAGGATTTCCGGGTAATTTGTCAGTTGAGGCATTTTTTGCAATCACCAATTCTAATGAACTTATCATAGAATACAAAGCATTGACAGATAAAACTACAATTTGTAATCTTACCGCTCATCCCTATTTTAATCTCAACGGTGTAGGATCTATACTGGACCATGAATTGTGGATAAATGCAGATCAGATTCTTTTAAATGATGTAGATTCTGTACCGACAGGTGAATATTTCAAAGTAAAGGGAAGTGCATTTGATTTTACATCAGCAACCAATATCAGAGCAAATCTTAAAAAGGGGCATCAGCAAATGGATTTTGCAAATGGAATAGATCAAACTTTTGTATTGAAAGAATCCACGCCTGGGCAACCTCAAATCACATTGTATAGCCCTCAGTCCAAAAAGAAACTTTCCTTTTTTACCAATCAGCCGGGAGTGCAATTTTATACAGGCAATCATTTAAATCTTGTTGGAAAAAATAATTTGAAGTATGAACCGCATAGCGGCTTATGCCTTGAAACGCAGGGATTTCCCAATGCGATAAACTATCCTCATTTTCCTTCCATAGTATTGAAACCTGGTGAAAAATATTGGTCATGGACGAAGATTAAAATGGAAGAGGTGGATGATGGTGTATCAAAGATAGTGGACCATGAGTGAAGTGGAATACCGATTGCGCGGGATATATAAGACACCTACAGAAATGGATTCACAACTGTATCATCCGGAATTTTCCTGTCCACTCGATCTGTGTCATCTAGTTCAATATTGAATTTTTTCCAAAGTCTGTATTCACCTGATCTTTTCCAAATATTATTTTATATAAATGGTTTTTCCTATTTGATCTATATGATTTATAAGACTGCTATTGGTTAGTTTATGATAATTTACTACATCAAAATGATAAGGCATCATTGATTCTTCATTCAGGATGGCAATCAATTCTGAGATCAGATCGTCAGAAATATCCTGACCTAAAACCGAAAGATCTACATCACTTCCATTTTTATAATTTCCTTTAGCCCTGCTACCATATAGGATTACCTTTTCTATTGGAAGATAAGAACTGAAAATGTGCCTCATCTCATTTAGGTCACGATCCATCAAACCAAACATTATATTAAGTCTTTAAATCTTTTATAAAGATCAGCTAATAGGGGATAATATTTTTCTTCAAGCGCAGTTACTAAAGAGTTAGCAAATACTTCATCATAGGTATGGGTAGTTAAATTTCTGTCCGTCAAGGCTTCAAGCCAAAGGTGTCCATTCTCTATCAAATTGGACTGAAATGCTTCTTTAATCACCTGCCTGGGAAAATTTAAATCCTGGACTCCTTAAGCTTCCTGATAATCTTTTAAGAGTTTCCATGCTAATTCAAAACTGATCTCAAAAAATTGTATGATACCAGCCTTCTCTGTTAA
>CAYNIG010000053.1:0-21331 GCA_964396995.1 uncultured Saprospiraceae bacterium
GAACGGCCTTCAGGCTGTTGCTGAAAAAATACTATTAATACCTCTTAATCAGGCTAAAGCCCAATCCACGGGAACCAATTACCGGTAGAACGGCCTTCAGGCTGTTGCTAAAAAAATACTATTAATACCTCCTAATCAGGCTTAAGCCTAATCCACGGAATACCAATTATCTGTAGAACGGCTTTCAGGATGAATAAATTTATCATTGCAAGTTTAGACCTTATTTGCTCTATATATTCTTTTTTTTTCTTTTCTTTTCCGAGAATGCTTATACATGGTTCTCTGCTTACATTTTATAGTTACTTAATTCGAGAGCTTCGCTTAGTTTATTTTCTACTTTGTTCAAAAGCTCAAGTATTTCGTTTACTTCAATTTTATCTTCTTTATTCTTTCCCCTGATTGACAATGCTCTCTTCACAGCCAAACTTTCTGGATAATCCTGAAGATAAAGATTTCCACCTTCTGTTTTGGAGTACCATTTCTTTGATTCTACAAACTTTAGAATTCTACAAGCATTTAGCACTGAGTTTTGCCCTTTCGGATCGTGATATTCATCAAATATGTGATTTCTGTGCCATTCAATTATTTCCTTAAATGATAAATAAAGAAGTTTTGCATTGATTGGGCTTATTAATTTTTCAGGTAGCTCACCATATATAACTATTCCATGCTGACGGCAGAGTTCAAGAAATATGCTCATTTCAAAACTTGTACCCGAATCCCAACTGATTACAGGCCAATTTGCTCCTGTCGAATACCAAAATTCATATTCAGGATTTTGTTTTATTCCTTTAGCATTTTCTTTGGTCATAAATACTATATCTAAACCTTCAGCAGGGCAGGGAAAATTATCGTGTTTCAGCGACTGTTCCAATTTGTTTTTATTTTCTTCTGTGATTACTCTTTCTATCACACCAATCACATCAAAATCACTTTTATTTGTTATAAAGTCACCTAAACTGGCAGAGCCAGTAAGATATAATCCCACTAAATCTTCATGAAGAATATCAACGATTCGAGATAGAAGTCCTATAAAGTAGTTTTGAGCAATCATTCCTAATTCCTAATTCATAATTCATTCTCCAACCTCAACACCCCTCGTGGGCACACCGCCGAGCATACACCGCAGCCCACACAAGAAGCTCTTACTATATCTTCCCCTTTTTGAGCATATGCTTTTACATCTATACCCATTTCACAGTAGGTGCTGCAATTACCACAGGAAATACATTGACCACCATTGGTAGTGATTCTGAATTTTGATTTTTTCTTTTGTAAAATGCCGAGATATGCTGCCATAGGACATCCAAATCGGCACCATACTCTACTGCCCATCAAAGGATAAAACCCCACACCAATAACACCGGAGAAGGCAGCGCCAATAAAGAATCCATACCATTTGCTCAAATCATAACTGCTAAAGAAAAACACATTACTATTGCCAATAAATCGTGTAACCAATACTGCTACGGTCATGATCACGGCAAAGGCCAACACAGAATAAATAATATATTTTTCCCATCTCCAGGCTTTGCTGGATTTATCAGATAAATGCCGGAACGGATCTCCTGCTGTCTCTGCCAAACCACCGCACCCACATACCCAGGAGCAATACCACCTTTTACCAAAGAAATAGGTAAGTACAGGAGTAAATACTAAAAAGGATAAAATTCCCCAGAATAAAATAAAATAACCAAAAGTACCTGCTTTGATCATTTCATCTATATGCCAGTCAAAGAAAAAATAATAATTCAATGGCCAGATGTTTTTAAAATCATTGTAGGGCAGATTAAATGACTGCAGTATCTCGGGCAATAAAAATGCAACAATAGTTTGAAAAAACATCACTGACAGTGTACGGTAAACCTGGTATCTGTTGTGCCTGTATTTTAAAATAAACTTAATGCCCATGATCAATATAATCAATGTATACATCGTGCCATACATAAACCATTGACTCGCTTTATTGCCATTGAGTAATTTACTAAGTGGATCAAAAAGTTTTACCAGCCCTCTGTTTTGAGTATCTCCAAGTCCTAAAACTGCAGGGTACCAATATAATAATATATAAAATCCGGTCAGAAATATAGCCAAAGTCCATGCCCATACGCCCCTGTTGGTCAATGATGCAAACCAATTCAGATTATTCTTTATACCCCACGGCTCCCGTACATAGGTATCGAAGATATACCAGGAAGCCCCGGTTACCACTAATACTACAGAAGAAACAAACCAAAATAAGGCATTATTTATAGAAAAGGATAACCAATAAACCAGTTGAATTAATAGTCCCAGGCTCACCAGGCCGATAGCCAGTTTCTGTTTTACTGTCAGATTTATACTTAAGTAAGCAGGGCTCATCGAATAGCCAGGATGCAGAGCAGTATCTTTTTTCATGCCTTTAGAAATTTTTGTACCAGGCTTAGTTTCCTGGAAGATTGTAAAGAGAGGGAAGTGTTATTCATCGCATTATATTCTTGTATCAGCTTTTCTTCATATTCATCAAAGAATTCGGGATCAAAATTGGCTAAGCTAAGATTTTGTAAAACATTCTCGATATGCGTTTTTTCTTTGATCCATTTTTCACATACTTCATGGCGGTATCGAATCCCCAATAGGTTAAATCCCGTTACATATTTATCTATAGTATGGTAATTAATTCGAATGGAATGTTTCCGATCGGGATGTCTCCAAAAGACGGATTCGATATGTGGCATTTTTTTAGGAGGAATGTCTCCATATACCTGATACTCGATATTAAAAAATTTAGCGGAATTATACCATATACCGGGATTGTAATCAATTTGATTTCCACAGATATTTTTGGCAGCTACTTCACCCATGAGTTTGGCTGTATACCACATAGGTTCAATGGCTTTCCGGCCAGGTTTAGGTTCTCTCAATTCTACGCAATCACCGATCGCATAGATATGTTCATCTGATGTTTGAAGTCGCTCATTCACCAATATCCCTAATTTTTTTTCTATGTTTAGGTGCTTTGTAATCTCCATATTGGGGCGTACACCTACTGTGAGACCTACCAACCCACATTCAATTCTTTCATTTTTTGAGGTGATCACCGCCTGAACATTTCCATTCTCGTCGCCAATTATTTCTTTGAGCTCGGTCATTAGTCTGAGATCAATATGATGGTCGCGAATTTCTTTATTGATCATATCGCTTTCTTCGTCTGGTAATACGTGATTCCAGAAATCATCTTCCCTGACCAGGTAGGTTACCGGGATCCGACGGCTGTGCAACATCTCAGCCATTTCAATACCAATCAAACCACCACCCACAATCACAGCGCGATTTAAATTTTTTGCGGCGGTATCGAGTAATTTTAAATCCGGCATAGAATATAGGGTTTGTACTCCTTTGAGTTCCTGGCCAGGCCATCCAAATTTATTTGATTTGGATCCGGTGGCCAGTATCAGTTTATCATATTCAATAACCTGGTCATTGGAAAGCCGGATTTTTTTCATGGGGCCATCAATAGAAACAACTTCCGCATTTATACGTTGGATTTTGTTTTTATCCCAAAAATCATCTTCGTATAGTTTGGTATGCTCATATTTCAGGTGACCCATGAAAATATACATCAGTGCTGTACGGGAATAAGGATATTCTGTTTCATTGGATATCATTTTAATATCGCTGGAAGGTAACAGAGATCGAAGATTAATGGCAGCTGTACTGCCGGCTATACCATTTCCAACGATAATTATACGCATATTCGATATAAAGTTACTTTAGCAAAATTACAAATCATTTAACCGCCAGTCATACTCTACATACTCTATCCTGGCTTTGGTGGATAATTTTTGTGGCCTGTACGTATTGATAAATTTGTGTAAATCACCAAAATCTTCTTTATACCAGTCAAAAATTTTATTCAGCTCTATATTTCCTACTTCGTTTTGATGTACATATCGCTGCAAATATTTTATAGTGCGATCATTTAATTGAGCTTCGAGATTTTGAGATGTAAATGCACGGTTGTACAGAGGGGGGCAAGATCTCGCAGCGCAGTTTAGTGCAAAATGGATGCGAGGATCGTTGTATATTTTTCTCAATAGATTATTTTCTAATTCATTGAGGCTATACATTTCTCCTTTGTACTTTATTCTCTTTACATCCCAGGTTTTACCACCATCCAGATCCATGATGCTTTTGATACTTTGATTATTTACTACTAACTGGATCGTCACGGCATTATATACATTGATGATATGAGATTTGATGTCGAGGGCATTTTTAGCATCAGGCACATAGGCCAGCATTTCTTGAACTATTTGATTGATACTAATCTTTGAAATGGCTTTGTAATTTACTTTACCTTCTGGCGATACATATTTTTGTAGAAAGGCATCATACTGCTCAAAATAGCCGCTATTACTACAATTTCCTATGGCAATAAATAAAACCAATAATGTAAGTAAAGTGAGTCTTTGCATTTAATAGTTTATTTTATTTCAGCGTGACCAAATTTTACCCCGGCCGGTTGACACCATACTACTATGTTGTTTAGTTTATCATCAGGCATTCCATCCAATGGAAATGCATGATATCCTTTTTTATTTATCACGGCTAGTTTTATATAGCTGGTAGTATTATTGAAGTCAGGTAATGGAGTGGCAGACAAATACATAGTAACAGAACCAGTAGCAAAGCTTGTGGTAAAGTCATTTTCCAGTACGATATAATATTTGCCTTTAGCGTCTTTTGATAATGATCCGGAACCATTGCTGGGATATCCATTGGCTCCATTAAACTTACCGGTTTTTACCACTTGTAGATTTTGCACTGGGGCCTCTTTTACAGGATCGGGAGTTTCGATGGTAGATTCATCTTTTGAGCAAGACATCAAAACAATAAGTAATAAAAGATTTATATATTTCATGGAAATGAATGTTAAGATTTAGGAAGTTTTGGATGGTTTTAATTCATAGATGAGCCCAAACGATACGAATGAGGAGATATATATATTTTTAAATGGAGCTAATAGATCTGTACCACTTAGGTAAGTAATGGAACCTCCAAATTTGGAAGAAAATTTTACAAATGCTTCAGCACTATACAATGTGTAGGTAGTACCATCTCCTCTTACAAATCCCAATTCAGGGTATTTGCTTTCTCCAGTAGAGTATTGACTTCGGATTTTTAGATTTACCCACAAAGGTTTAAATGGATTAGCACCCACCTCTGCTCCTACTTGGTACACATCTCTGAATGGCAAGCCTTGGTATTTTGTCCTGAAATTATAAGCTGTAAATGCTGATATATACCCAGGCCCCAATGATTTAGAGGCAGCGAGTGTAGTCCAAATATTAAACTCCCCATCTCCGGTGGGAAGATTGATTCTATCCTGAGGAACAGATTTATTGGCAGCATAAGCATTGGCTCTCCCGGTGGGTAGTTCAATTCCGACACTTATGGCTACTGGCCAATTTTGATTTTTTATTATCCTGTATTTAAGATCCATTCTCAAATCACCGATGCCTGAAACCTTATTGGTAGTAGAAAAAGAATTTTGTCTCCATAGGGGCATACTTACTATACCACTCCAACGTGATTGCAAGCCATATTCACCATAAAAATTAATAGTAGATTGAGTAAATTTATTGGTCTGAAGATTGCCTCCATCAGGAGCATAATAGTTTCCAGTGGATAATTGAGCAAAATCTATCTTTCCAAAAAATTCACCTTTACCTTTTGTCCATCCACTTTGAGCATTTACTCCAAACGAAAGGGCTACAAAAAGAGTTATTAAATAATTATTATTGTTTTTTTTCATATAAAATGGATTTTACACAAAATGGCGCTTTATTGAGCTATTGATTGGACTAAATACGTAATCACTAAGAGTACTATATAAAGAAGGTAAAATTTGAAATCCCATTACTTTATAAATATACTTTGATACAATCGTTTTAGTGATTAAGAAGATATAAAATTTATTTTAATTCAGCGTTTCCAAATGGAATATTGGCAGAGCCGCACCATAGTATTAAGTGAGTGAATTTTGACTCTACTGCACTTCCGAGTTTGAAATACATCTCCCCATTTTTATTTACAATACCGACTAATTTAAGATCGGGATTTCCTTTACCAGGATCAGCTTTAAATGTGGCACTTGTACTCAAATATAAGGTCACAGTACCGGTGGCTAATACGGTCGTAAAATCACTTCCAAATTTCATAAAATTGGTACCATTTTGATCTTTTCCAATTTGTACCAAACCTTTTGATCCCGTGCTATTTTGCTCCTGGATATTTCCTGATCTCATGGCAGTAAATGTACCGGTAGGTAATGCGCTGTCAATGGTAATAGTCTCTTCTTTAGTACATGATGTAAATATGGTAATACAGGTTACCAATGCGGCTACAATAAAAGATTGAATTTTTTTCATAATTAATGAATATTTTAATAACACAAATTTCTGATTAAGAAATCACAGAAATATCACATTTAAAAAAATTTAGACTCTAATAAAATATTAACTCAACGGAAGGGTAAAACGAAATGTGGTGATACCATCGGCGCATTCAGCCCATACTTTGCCATGATGAAGCTCTACGATTTTTTTTACAATAGCAAGGCCAAGGCCAGTACCGTGGTGTGTAGTTTGTTGATTGGATTTGAAATAGCGGTCGAATATATGTGACAATTCATCGGCCGGAATTGGGATGCCTGAATTGCATACTTTAAGATGTTGATAATTATCTTTTTCAAAAATGGTAAATTTAATAAACCCATTTTCTTGTGTAAATTTTATTGCATTATCCATTAGATTTTGCAATAGCCTATCTATCCAACTTATGTCGGCTGATATCGTATGGAGATTGTCCCTGAATTCAGTAATAAATCGGATATTTTTTTCTTTTAGTACTTCTTGATATTTGGAAAATACATCTTGGGACAATTCGGGTAAAAACAAAAATTCGGTTTTTAACTTTACATGACCTGACTCTAACTTTGACAATTCAAATAATTGATTTATCAATCTTTCGAGCCGCAGGCTTTCTTTGTAAGCGATTTCAGTATATTTTTTTTGATCAGCAGGTGCTTGTTCTTTTTTTGAATTTGATGCCAACAACAACTCCAGATATCCTTTGATACTGGCCAGGGGAGTACGAAGATCGTGCGAAAAATTGGCTATCATTTCTTTTCTAAAATCATCTGTCTTTTGTAGTTCATCCAGGCTGTATTGCAGCGCTGTACTCATTTGTTTGTTCCTTTCGTTTGCAGATGAAATGTCATTTTTATCCTGGAGTTCTCTCATGAGCATATTATTTAATATCCTGAAGAGAATAAAAAATAATCCTAATGATATGATCATAGAAAGGATCAGGTTTTTCCATAATATAAATTTTGTCTGGCTCAAGAATACATCGTATTTTTCATCTGCCAATAGTAAAGCAATGGTCTTACCGGTACTGTCTTTGATAGGAGCAAAGGCAGTGAGCCAATGCCCAAACTCGTCTTTAAATGGGGGTATCATGCCTCCGGTATTTTGGTGAGTAACCAACATGGAAGGATAATTTTTATACTCATGCCTGAAATTGGTCACTTTAGACGAACTGACACCAAACACAAACAGTTGCTTACTACTATCCCATACCAGGCTGTAGATCGGTGACTTGAGCATATTTGCTTCTGTGTTTTTTTCCAGCAATGATTGTATCTGATCATAATACATGTCTTGCCCTAAGGCACTAATGCCATCCAAAGTATCGTGTGACTGCATCAGCATCTTGTGCATTTCTGGATCTATCAACAACGACACAGAATTTACAATACCATTCAACCTCATCAATGATGATTGTTCATGCTGTTTTAATAGACTATTGTAGGAATAAAAACTAAAATAGGTAGATAATAATAAAAAAGTAAATATGGTGGCCAATAGGATTATTCTCGACCGTTTGTGTTTGAATAGAGTCTTGTAATAAATACCTTTCACTGCACAAGTATAGTTCTAAATTATTTATCACGAAATTTATACCCCACACCCCACGCTGTGAGTATGTATTCAGGTTTGTTTATATTGGATTCTAGTTTAGTACGTATTCTATTGATAGTAGAGTTTACCGTATGTTCCAACCCATCAAATTGATCGCCCCATACTTGGGAAAGTAGATGTTGTCTGCTGAATGACCGGCCCGGAAATCTCATAAAATATTGTACAAGATCAAATTCTTTGGCAGTTAGATCTATAGGTTGGCCTTGTTTAGATAACGTACGACATTCACTATCAAGAGTAAGATCAGCTACATAAAATACACCGGTTTGTTGATCTGAAATTTTATTGTAAGACCTTCTCATTAATGCTTTAATGCGTGCTATAAACTCTGCTTGATTAAATGGTTTGGTTATATAGTCATCTGCTCCGCGATCAAACCCCTCTAGTTTGTCGTGCTCTTCAGATTTAGCGGTAACCATGATTATAGGTAGCGTAGAATGAATGGCGCGAATTTTTCTACATATCTCATATCCGTTGAGACCGGGAAGCATGATATCTAATATTAAAAGGTCGGGTTTATGACTAGCCAGTTGATCTAATGCCTGCCAACCATTGGATATGATGTTGATTTTGGTATCAAAATTATTGGATAGCATTATTTTGATCAAATTGGCCAAATGCTCATCGTCTTCTACTATGGTGATGGAAAGAGTCATAGACCTATTTGGAAATTATCGTACAAATTACCATAAAAATTATCACAAAAGTGTAACGAAAAATTCCTTAGGATTGGCTATTCTTACCCGATAAAATGGCGTATCGTAATAAATCAATTCACCTGGTTGGTAAGAAATTTATTTATTGCTCTAAAATTGAACTGTATATATGCATTAGAAAGGAAATGAATACTTTTCCAATGAGTGACTAATGAATGCCGGACTCCGTCAGCGGGTTAAACCACGACCAATGAAAAAACGCACTTTTTATGTGTGCTATTCCTTTGCATTAGGAGTGCTTTTTCATTGCGTAGGAGCATATGTGTCTGATACGGTTTCGGAGTAATCGGCCGAAGCATCTAACACATCGTGCTCATCATGCCTAATGCATGATTTGAGTTGATCTTAATTTACTAAGCTGTACCAATTCGTTTTTTACAAGGCTAAAGTCAATAAAATGATTTCCTCCGGGGATAACTATTTGTTTCAGGTAACTGGTATCAAAATGGTTGAGCACAAATTGAATATTTTCTACGGGAGCTAAAAAATCATCCGTACCGTGAAAATGAATAGTGTGGGATTGGATATCAGCATATTCATCCTTTATAATCCGCAAATTTTCGCTATGCGTAATTTTTTCAATGGTTGCAGTTTTTAATGAAGATGACATAAAATAGGAAAAGGGAATTTGCATAGGTAATGAAGAAAACCAAAACATTTTTTCATGATCCGGATCAATAACCGGAGCTAACATTACGTGTCCCGATACTTTATTACCCAGGTATTTGCACACCATTGCTCCGATAGGACCGCCATACGAATGGCTAAGAATTACTACTTGTTGGTTACTATCCAATACGTGTTGTATTAAAGAAGTAATGTATTGAGATTGTACACGTATATCGGCGACTGGTTTATCTTTTTCCGATATCCCATAGCCCAATCTTTCCGGTACTATTATATTATAGTGAGAAAACAAAGTACTATCTTCAATATACCCGGAAAAATCTATCAGTATCATGGGTGCACCTTGAATAAAACAAAGTAAGGGCTTTGCTGAAATATCTTCCCTTATCAAATACCTCCTGGCTAATCCGTTATATAAAAAAGTATCCAGTCGAATGCCTTTACCGCCAAGTTGTCGAAGTATTTTTTCATTCACCGGGGGCTTAAAATCGGATATAAAATAGAGTGCTCCGGTTACTATTGCAACAATAAGAATCATCAAACAGATGAGAGAAATCTTAAGAATTTTTTTTATTCTCATTTGCTATAGTGAAAATACGGTAGTCACGAACAATTCCCGGATTGATTTTAGCAGTAGCCAACCGTACTGCTGACAGGCTGAAAAACTGGATCAAGGGTATCATGAGGCTATGATAATTGAGTTGGGTTTAACTATACGCTGCAGATAGCTCCTGTCTGAAAGCAAGTGAGGGCTTTCCTGCATTCCCGAGTGATGCCGGTTAATTTATCATAATTAAAATGGGTCACGAAAGCTATTCAACAAATTACTTTTTATTTTAATTTATTGGTGATCACTGTTGTAGTAGCCCCGTTTTCAAGACCAAGACTTACTGGCTTATTCATCTTCCAAGCGCCCCTGGTAAAATCAGGCACCTCCACTGTCTTTCCTTTTGAAGCCACCGATTTTTCACTGAGTGGAGCTATTGAGCTCCAGGCAGCTGCATCATATACATCCTGATCAAGTGGTAATCCATTTCTCAAACAATCAATTAGTCGCCAATCCATAATAAAATCCATGCCACCATGGCCACCTATACTTTTTGCTAATTCGCCTATGTGTTTCACGACAGGTGTAGTATATTTTAATTCCAGCTCTTTTAGTTCTGTTTCATTCATCCAGTCTTCACCAATAGCGATTCGGGCCGGATCAGGCCATTTTTGGGCAACTCCTTTTGTTCCACTTAGTAAATGAATTCGGGAATAGGGCCTGGTAGAAGTCACATCGTGTTGGAGCATGATCGTTTTGCCATTATTTGTCCTGATGATGGTAGTGTTCATATTGCCACGAAATGATTTAGTAGCATATTCACTGTAAAAACGATCAGTCTTTGCTTTTTCTTTCGCTAATGCGGCCATTTGAAAATCATTACTCGAAATGGATACCAGATGTTCAAACTTATCCCCCCGGTTTACATTCATGCACTGTGCAATGGGTCCAAGCCCGTGCGTGGGATACAGGTTTCCATTGCGCAGATTTTCTTTAAGCCGCCACATATCTGAATACGAGTTTTTATTAAAATTGGCTTCCAGCAGATTGTGTATGTATGCTCCCTCAGCGTGTACCAGTTCTCCAAATATCCCGTTTCTGGCCATGTTTAATGTCATCTGTTCGAAAAAATCATAGCAGGTATTTTCAAGCATCATACAATGCTTTTTGGTTGTTTCTGATGTTTCTACCAATTGCCAGCATTCATCTATCGTCTTTGCTGCTGGTACTTCTGATGCAGCGTGTTTGCCATTTTTCATGGCACCTACAGCCATAGGTGTGTGCAGATCCCATGGAGTGCAGATATAGACAAGATCTATTTCCTTGTTTTGACAAAGTGATTTCCATCCTTCCGTTCCGGTATATTCTTTTGCCGCCGGTCTTCCTGCTTTTTCCAATATTTTTTGCGACTTGGCCACGCGGGAAGCATCTTTATCGCACAAGGCTGTTATTTCCACTTCAGCTATTCTGCTCATTCGTTGCACAGCACCCGGGCCGCGATTGCCAAGGCCAATAAACCCTATTCGAACTTTATCCATCTTAGGAGCGGCAAACCCTGACATATTAAATTTTTGATTTGCATATCCATATTTTGAACCTAAAGTGCCAGGCTTCTCATTCGAACTATCAGGCTTTGAAAATGCTGGAAATGAACCTGATAAAGCTCCCGTGCCTATTGCTAATTTTTGTATAAACTTCCTTCGATTATTCATATTTTTTTCATTTGGTTTAGATTACCGTTGAGGGTTAAAAAAGGTGATTGTACCCATTCGAAAGTATACACCTGAAATTCTTTCTGGGCCAATACATTTTCTGCAATGGTTGTATCAGTCTGACACTTACAGGACTTAAAATCAGAAAACAGATCGGGGGAAGTACCCATTTGTTACTCATTCTATTTCGATTTAGTCAGACAAAGAAATAAAAATAATACAAATCTATACATGTTCCTTTTTTATTTCCGATCTTGCCATTTCTCCTTATTTTTAAGGATACATTATATAATTATGAAAAAACTTTTTTTAATTAGTTGTCTGAGTGTGATTTGTTTTGAAATGATGGCTCAGAAAAAATCCAAACCCTTATATACGGCGCCGTTTGGAGTACAAGCGTATACATATCGTCGTACTATGCCAATCAACATTGAAAGGACTTTAGATAGTATAGCCATGCTTGGATTTACTGAGATTGAAGGTGGTGGTGGCAGGATAGCCCCGGAGGATTTTAAAAAACTCTGTAATGACCGAGGAATATCCATACCCTCTACAGGCACAGGATATGATAATTTAGTGAAAGATCCTATGAAAGTGGCTGAAGAGGCAAAAGCCCTTGGGGCTAAATACGTAATGGTGGCCTGGATACCACATAAAACAGGAGCCTTCAATCTTGAAAATGCAAAGAAGGCGGTACAGGATTTTAATACAGCCGGCAAAGTATTGAAAGAGCAAGGCATTACTTTGTGCTATCATATACATGGCTATGAATTTTGGCCCCATGATAAAGGAACTTTGTTGGATTTTATCATCCAAAATACCAATCCGGAATACGTTTCCTTCGAGATGGATGTATTGTGGGTACAATTCGGAGGTGGTGATCCGGTAAAATTATTGAAAAAATACAAAGACAGATGGAAGCTCATTCACCTCAAAGATTTAAGGCCCGGTGTAAAAAAAGATCTTACCGGTGGTACTTCTATTGAAAATGATGTGGCCTTAGGGACAGGTGAGATAGATATAAAAGGCATCATCAAACAAGCGAATAAAATCGGTATCAAACATTTTTTTCTGGAAGATGAAAGCAGCAGCATCACGAGCCAGGTGCCACAAAGCATTGCTTATCTAAAAAGCCTTACCCGATAATGAAATCAATTAAAAAATATCTTGGAATAGTATGGATGATCTTATCTATTCTGCTGGTTGGATTTATGCTGTATCAGGCTTTTGATAAAGTAGGTATGGCTCCGGAAGGGGTAGTGAAAACCAATACCATGTTACAGTGGATTATTATTTTACTCGTATTTATTCCTATTTGTGCGGGTTTATTTATTTTCGGAAAATATGCATTGCGTGGTGAGTATGATGGGGAGTGAATAATTGATCATAAAACTATTTATCAATCAATTGGGTAATTCAATTTTTAAATACCCTGTTTGCCACGACCCGCCGCGACCCGTTTAGATCAAGATTGTTATTAAAATGTGCAATTTCTCCATGCGATAGTAGAATGGTATTTTCCGATTCAACCGGGAAGTGATTTGTGGAAAATAAAAATTAGATAATTTTTAGGAAATCATACATCGTAAATGTACGATAATGAAATTACGCTTTTTGTTCAAGCCTTTTGTTCTGAATATGAAAAAATTTAGAAAAACATACATCGTAAATGTACGCTTAACATTAAGCACTTCATTTAGTATCCTCTAGGCCCAATCTTTTTCTCGCCAGGTTTTTATGCCATAATGATATCTCAAAATAATCGACCTTGTTTCAGGAATTCCAGGGCTTATTACGTGATTCCATATCTGATACCCAAAAAATTGGTTTCAAAAACCTTCCGTTTGTTTTGAAAAATGACTACCAATACCTTTATCCTATTTCATTCTAAAAATTAGATAATTTTTAGGGAAATCATACATCGGAAATGTACGATAATGAAGTTACGCTTTTTGTTCAAACCTTTTGTTCTGAATATGAAAAAATTTAGAAAATATACATCGTAAATGTACGATTAACATTAAGACCTACATTTAGTATCCTCTAGGCCCAATCTTTTTTCTCGCCAGGTTTCTTTATGCCAGAATGATATCTCAAAATAATCGATCTTGTTTCAGGATTTCCAGGGCTTATTGCATGATCCCATATCAGATACCCAAAAAATTGGTTTCAAAAACCTTCCGTTTGTTATGAAAAATGACTACCAATACCTTTATCCTATTTCATTCTTTCTTTTTACCTTCATTGTCAAAAATAAAATACCTTAAATAATAATGGAAAAGAAAATTTTACTTGGGGAAAAGGACATTCCCACACACTGGTACAATATAGTAGCAGATATGGCTAACAAACCATTGCCGCCTTTGCATCCGGGTACCATGCAACCAATTGGCCCTGAAATGCTGGAGCCTTTGTTTCCAATGGAACTGATAAAGCAGGAAGTCACCGGTGAAAAATATGTTGAGATCCCCGAGGCAGTACGTGAAGCATATAAAATATATCGTCCTACTCCGCTTTATCGTGCATATGGCCTGGAGGCGCTTCTCGATACTCCGGCTCATATATACTATAAGTATGAAGGGGTGAGCCCGGCCGGATCACATAAGCCAAACACAGCCATCCCTCAGGCTTACTACAACAAACAACAAGGAGTGAAAAGAATTGTTACCGAAACAGGCGCCGGGCAATGGGGTAGTGCACTCAGCTTTGCCTGTACCATGTTTGGTATAGAATGCGAAGTTTATATGGTGAAGGTTAGTTACAATCAAAAACCATATCGAAGAATGATGATGGAAACCTATGGTGCTAAAGTACATGCTTCACCTACAGATCATACCAATGCCGGCAGGGCAATATTGGCCAAAGACCCAAACTCTCCCGGTAGTCTCGGAATAGCAATATCGGAAGCTATAGAACGGGCGGCTCCGGATCCGGATACCAAATACGCTTTAGGTAGTGTACTTAATCATGTGTTATTGCATCAAACGGTAGTAGGCCAGGAGGCCGTAAAACAAATGGAAATGGCTGGTGAAATGCCAGATATTGTAGTAGCACCTTTTGGAGGGGGCTCTAACTTCGCTGGTCTTTCATTTCCGTTTTTGCGATTCAATCTCGAGGAAGGTAAAAAAATACGGGCTATTGCCAGCGAACCTCTATCATGCCCCAAATTGACGCGTGGTGTTTTTAGCTATGATTTTGGCGATACAATTGGTATGACTCCACTATTACCCATGTACACTTTGGGCCACGAATTCGTACCGGCATCCATTCATGCAGGTGGTTTGAGATATCACGGTGCAGGTGTCATTGTATCCCAATTATTAAAAGATAAACTTATTGAAGCTCGTGCTCATGGCCAGTTAGAATGTTTTGATGCCGGTGTAAAATTTGCCCGTGCTGAAGGCATCATCCCTGCTCCTGAAGCCACACATGCTATAGCTACTGTATTCCATGAGGCATTAAAAGCGAAAGAAGAAGGAACGAAAAAAACCATTCTGTTTAATCTCTGTGGTCATGGCAATTTTGATATGCAAGCCTATGCAGATTATTTTGCTGGCAAGTTGCAAGATCATGTACTTTCCGACACTGAAATCAGTGAATTGACCAGTAAATTGATACCAGCTTAGAAAAGTACCAAGAAAACCTGTACCATGTACTACGCACCATTTTGAATTACATGGTATTTGTACATGGTACAGGGTTAATTTTTTTCCAATTCCAATATAAAAGCCACATCTTGTCCCATATATTTTCCCTGTCCACCTTCAATTTTTAAAGTTGGTACTGTAAAATGGATGGCTCCATTTTGGCAAATTACTTTAGTATCCGGTAAAAATTGACCACGCCAGGTATGGAATAGTTTTAAGGTATAGTTATTATTAGCTTTAGTAGTATTGATATTGATTTCTTCATTGGAGACATCGCTGTCAGGATTTGCAACCCATCCAAATATAACTTGATCTGATTCTATGGCGAAAGCATGCTTGCCACCGCTTATGTTATTTATTCTGGCTAATCCGGTAAGCTTAGCCCATGGAATTTCTCGTGTAAACCGGGCAATGGATCTATTTTGATTAGTAAAAATATTATCATTCAGATATCCGCTGTAAGCCCACCAAAAAGGTGTCATAGCAGTTCCATTGGCAAGACTTACCCATAGGGCATTATGATACATAGCTTGGTAACCCGGCATGCTAGGTTCGTAAAATGTGTGATCCCATCCCGTTTCACCAATGATGGCCGGCTTTTTATACGAATCCCAAAGTCTTTTTACCTGGTAGGCATAATTGAGATAACTGAGTGAAAGCGGATGCTCGTCGCCAGCATCTATTTTTCCATCGCGTAATATTGGAAATCCCTGGGCTTCGTAAATCTCTCGGTTCGGTAGATCAAAGATCTGATAACCCTCATGCCAATATTCATTTATTCCCCCACTTCGTGTACCGGTGGTGAGATGTTGATACGGGTCATTAGCTTTGAAATAGGTATGCACTTTTTTGCCCCATTCTGCCGCTTGCAAGCTATCTCCACTTACCCATCCATCGGTTCCATTTACTTCATCTATCACAAACCAAAGCATCAGAGCTCTGCTGTGACTGTATCTTGCAATCATATATCGATAGAGCTGTTCCTGGTATTTCCAGGCTTCTTCGTTTCTGTAAAAATCTTTGGCTGCGGTGATTTGTTTATAAGGATTGGTATTCCATCTTTTATTCCCACCTGGCCATACCGTTTCAGATAAATAAGCATGAAACCAGATATTGAGGCTGAGTTGCATATCCCTCTCCTCAAGCATGGTAAGTATTTCATCTATCCGCCCGGCTGCAGCCTGATCGTAACGACCAAGTCCTGAGCCCTGGGTCTCAAGAGGAGCAATGAAAGTACTGATAAAGTTCATATTCAGGTTTTTCATCTCATCTAAGACGGAGGCCGTGATTTGACCTTTGTTATAGGAGGCATAATTATCGTTATACCACATACCTGTTCCATAAAAGGAAGTGCCGTTGGCATATTGCAGATAGCGTTTATTTGGGGCGATATGAATCGGGCCTTTATGTATCGATGGTTTCACTATAAAACTATTTCGAATGCTATCATGGACACCATTCTTATCTTTTATAAACAATTGATAAGACCAGGTACCGATTTCATTTGGAGAAAAACGAAGGTTCCACAGTGACTGCCAGCTATTGTAATTATAAAATCCATTGATCTTCCAGGGTATACCGCTTGGAGATAATATCTGTGCAGTTATGCTGATGTCTTCCGGATTAAAAGGGTTTACATACTCGGCTTTGATATCCAAGCTAAGCTCCCATTTTTCATACATACCCACGGTATCTTTATTTGATCTGATAAATAATACCTGAGGAATGGTTGCTGCAAAAAGGGTGGAAATGGAAGATAAAAAAATCAATACAAATGGTATGCGTGGAAGCGTAAAATTTCGTTTCATGGTAATAAATCAATTAATTTGAAATCAAAAAGAATTGAAATCTAAATTACTCTGAAACACTTACTTTTGAACTATTGGTTAAAGTCTTTTTTGATTATTATGCATCGGTTTACCATTATTTTGATATTTCTTAGCAATTATTCCCAGGTGCTGTATGCACAACCTATTGAAAAATCCAACCAAAAATTATTTAGTCTGTTAACCCCGGATCAAAGTGGTATAAAATTTAATAATCTTATAAAGGATACCAAAGCAGCCAATATTACTTTATACTCCAATTTTTATGGAGGTGCCGGAGTAGGGGTGGGAGACCTGGATAATGATGGATTACAGGATATTTATTTTGCTGGCAACCTGGTGGCTGATAAATTATACCTGAACAAAGGAGGATTAAAATTTGAAGACATCACAGCCAAGGCGGGAATAACCTGGGATGGGGGTTGGTCATCAGGAGTATTAATGGGAGATGTAAACGGGGATGGACTCACAGATATTTATGTGACTCGGGAATTATATGATGATAAACCTTCACTCAGAGCCAATAAGCTATATATAAATAAAGGCAACCTGAAATTTACAGACGAGGCTGCTGCCTATGGAGTAGCCGATACGGCCCGTACACGGCATGCCAGTTTTATAGATTACGACAAAGATGGTGATCTTGACCTGCTATTATTAAATCAACCACCCAATCCCGGTGATTATTCCCCCTATTACGGTACTGAACTTATTCAACCAAAGTATGGAATCAAATTACTGCAAAATGAAGGTGTAAAATTCATTGACATCACTGAAAAAGCTGGATTAAAGCGAACCGGCTTTCCAAATTCAGTCACCGCATCTGATTTGAATGGAGATGGCTGGACTGATCTTTTTATCAGCAATGACTTTTGGATTGAAGACTGGATGTTTCTCAATAATGGAGATGGTACATTCACGGAAAAAATTCACCAAAATTTTAATCATATTTCATTTTCCAGTATGGGGGTGGATGCCGGAGATATTAATAACGACGGCATGCTGGATCTGATAGTGGTGGATATGGTGGCAGAAGACAACTATCGCATCAAAGCCAACATGAGCGGAATGAATCCCGATGCCTTCTGGAAAGTAGTTAATGAAGGCGGTCATCATCAGTACATGTTTAATATGCTTCATTACAATACCGGCAATGCCCAGTTTAGCGATATAGCTCAGCTTGCCGGAGTAGCCTCTACGGATTGGTCATGGTCTTCCGTGTTTGCCGATTTTGATAATGATGGTTGGAAAGATTTGTTCATTACGAATGGCCTCATGCGTGATATTCGCAATAAAGACGCTCACAAAACCTTTGCCCATACCGTGGAGTCCTCTTTGGCAGAATACCTCAAGACACATCCGAATCCTCCTGCCGATCTGTCTATCTGGGACATAATCGACTTAGAAAAAACCCTTTCGGTCACACCATCAGTCAAACTCAAAAATTATATTTTTAAAAATAACGGCGACCTCACCTTTACCAAAAAAATGGATGAATGGGGTATGACTGAAAAATCTTTTTCCAATGGAGCTTCTTATGCAGACCTGGACAACGATGGTGACCTTGACCTCATTGTATCTAATATCAATGATTTCGCTTCTGTCTATGAAAATAAATCGAACAATAGAAATCACTTTTTACGAATCGAAGCTATAAATGATGATAAACTCACCGCAGTAATGGGTACTAAAATTTGGCTGGAAACCAATGCAGCTAACCAATTCTTTGAAATCACCGGGGTAAGAGGAATGTATAGTACCAGCGAAAATCTTGCTCATTTCGGCACAGGGACTGAAACTAATATCAAAAAATTGAGAATTCGCTGGCCTGATGGCAAAGAACAGATCTTAGAAAATATCAAGGCTGACCAGGTATTAAGATTAAAACACAGCGAAGCCACATCAGGTACGTTCACGCCGGAAATCACTGCACCGGTTTTTACAGAGATGCCTTCAGCCTGTGGTATCGATTTTACACATAAAGAAAATGTCTTTGATGACTATAAGATACAAGTATTGCTGCCACATAAAATGTCCAATATGGGACCCTTCAGTTCGGTAGGGGATGTAAATGGAGATAAACTGGATGATGTTTTTATAGGCGGAGCTGCTACCCAGCCAGGATCCTTATACATACAACAGGCAAATGGGGAGTTTTTATTAAAATCCAATGATGCATTTACAAAAGACAAAGTACATGAAGATATGGGCTCTGCATTTTTTGATGCAGACGGCGATGGCGATCAGGATCTGTATGTGGTAAGTGGTGGCAACGAATTCATGGCTGGATCCAAATCATACCAGGACAGACTGTATCTCAATGACGGTACAGGGGTATTTACCAAATCAATAAATGCATTGCCAACCATGAATTTCAGTGGATCCAAAGTAAGGCCATATGATTACGATGGGGATGGAGACATTGATCTGTTGGTTACCGGTCGCCATGTGGTATGGTCATATCCTTTGCCTGCAAGCTCTGTATTATTAAAAAACGACCAAGGGAAATTCATAGATATCACCTCCACTGTCGCAAAAGACCTTATAGATATTGGAATGGTAAATGACGCCGTGTGGGCTGATCTGGACAACGATGGTAAACAGGATATTCTACTTTCCGGTGAATGGATGCCTATAGTTGCTTTGATGAATAAAGGTGATCATTTTGAAAGAAAAAAAGACATCGAAGCATTCAATGAAAATGTGGGTTGGTGGTTTAGCATCAAATCAGCCGATATGGATGGCGATGGTGATCAGGATATTATTGCCGGTAACCTGGGAAAGAACTACAAATACAAAGCCTCTGCCAATGAACCTTTTGAGGTATACTATTATGACTTTGACGATAATGGAAATAAAGATGTGGTACTGACTTATTATAATTTTGGTGAAAAATATCCACTCCGTGGAAGGCAATGTTCCTCACAGCAGATTCCCATGTTGGCAGAAAAATTTCCTACTTATAATAAATTTGCCTCATCTAATGTAGATCAGATCTTCGGTGAAAATAAACTTAAAAATGCCTTGCACTATGCAGCTACCAATTTTGCATCGACTTATTATGAAAATAAGGGTAATGGTCAGTTCGAAGCTCATGCTCTGCCTGTTGAGGCTCAGTTTTCATCTATCAATGATATGATCATACGGGATATAGATCACGATGGGGACCTTGATCTCATTGCAGCAGGTAATCTTTTCAGTTCTGAAGTAGAAACTGCACGTAACGATGCCGGTTTTGGCATTTGCCTTTTAAATGATGGCAAAGGTAAATTCAGTTCATTGCCAAAATCAAAATCGGGATTGTATCTGCCCTACGATGTAAAATCAATGTCGGTAGTCATTGCCGGAGAAAAAGAAATGATGGTGGTGGGATGTAATAACGGTGGGGTGAAGGTGGTGGAGATCAGGTAGGTAGGGTGTAGTTGTTAAAATATAAATCCTTTTAGCTGGTTAAATTACCATATCCACCGTTGACTTGCTTAATAACTGGAGCAAGACATTATTTAGTGCAGTATCTTTTATTATTCCTTTAAGTGAAAGGTCCTCGTTTAATTTATTCCAATGTACCCCTACTCCGCCACTTATTAGTTCCCAATCATTAAGTTGATTTTGTGTTGCTTTAGCCAATGATTTAAAGTCAGAAAGGTTAACTCGTAACACTTTACTATTATTTAATAAAATGATGAGTACGCCAAGTTTTTTATCTGGAAAAACTTGATTGATTCGCAGCCCCTTTTCAAATATTAATCTATCAAATGGATCCGTAGATCTTTTGTTTTTAATTTCACTGTTTTTTAAAGTACTCATACCATTTTTTTGTTAATATAGTAGAATTATCATTTACAATTATTCGTATATCTCTTCTTTCCCGAAGAGTAAATCCGTATGCATACTCTTCGGTAACTTTTGGTACAAGCCAAAATTTAGCATTGCCATTACCTTTGGAAATGTGTACATGAGGATTTTCGTCATTTTCATTGCTATAAAATGAAAATCTGTACCCATTCTTTTCAAGAACCTTGGGCATGCCCACAAAGTTAGGATAAATTTTATTGTCGGAACAAAGTTACTAACATCTCAATTGCATCCCATATTTTAATTGGAATTTTCACATCCCAAAAATGAGACTAAGATTTTAATCATGAATAGTATTCAACTTACACTGTACCAGGTATAATTAGGGTCTGCTGGGAATGTCCTAATTTATTGATTGTCAAAATTTGAGAATT
>CAYNIG010000054.1:0-21267 GCA_964396995.1 uncultured Saprospiraceae bacterium
GGTACAAAAATTTCTTTTACCTGCAGATTTAGCAAATACATAGAATAGGAAATGATACTGATGAAAATGATTAAAGCATCGAGGTATTTTTAATTTTGTTGTTTTATAATTTGACAAGAATGGCAAAAAGCAAAATAGGATGATAGATTCTATATTAAAAGCTTAAGGAGAATAAAAGCGAACCCATGTTCCTGACCTCACTTTGAGTAAAATCAGAAATGCAATGCCCACGTATAAAAAATGAAATTTATATTTTTCCCAGAATGCGGGCTTTTTGAAATGTAAATAAGCAGCAAGTACACCATACATGATGCTATCCAATCGCAATAGTACAATCTTTCTGAATTCAAGATCAAATTCAGTTATTGCCAGTCCCGGTTCATATTTTACAATTCGCAATACCAACGGAAATAGTATAAAGAGTAAGGTAATGAAAAGAAACAGTATGTCCTTTTGCTTGCTCCATTGATAAAATAAAAAGTATAGAAAAGGGAAGAGTAAATAGAACCATTCTTCTACAGCCAGGCTCCAGGCTTCCGGAAAAAAGTCAGGATGTGAAGAGTAAAAATTCTGCGTAAACGTAAAATAATGAAGTAGATCTCTAATAGGAATACTAATCCCAATAAATTGGTAGTACAACCAAAGGGAAATCAATAAGACAAAATAAGTCGGTATGGTTCTAAACCAACGCCTCATCCAGAAATCAAAAAGTTCTTTTCGTCCCAAGTCCTTGTAATGAATGATTTTCAGGAGTATACCGCCAATCAGGAATCCGCTCAGCATAAAAAAAATAGAAACACCGTCTAAATTTATTAAATATAGTTTGTGATATATTTGATGGTAAGATTCGGGCAATATCCATAGCCCATGGCCGTAAACTACCCACAGAATGGCAAGGCTCCGTAAAAGGTCCAATCCAATGATTCGATCTTGGTTTGAAATTAAAAAATGGTTTACAACATTCATTTCCCTCTGATAAATTTTCGGCTGCTAACTCAAGTGGATATTGAGACGGTCTATCTAATTTATTTTGAATTGAAGCTACCAAAGTATAAAATATTCGTAGCATCAGACCGGGCTGCTGCGATGTCCTTTATTCCATCTTTATTAAAATCACCAATTGCAAAACCGTACACCGTTCCCTTTGAATCACCAAAAGAAATTGATTTAAATGATTTACCGGTGCCTTCATTATAAAAAACTGTGGAAGGTGCTTCGACATGTCCAACAATAATATCGGGTCTTTTATCGTTATTCAAATCTGCTATGGACAATGCATATGGAATTATTTTAGAATCAGCTAAATGAATGCTCGTTTTAAATACTAGATTTTTCTGACCAGTGTAAAGAATTACACCTTTGTTTTCATCTATTGATACGATATCTGGAATACCATCACCTGTAAAATCTGCAACTGCTGCTCCGCGAATGGTAGCATCAGATGGTCCAAATGGAATCCTAAGAGAATCTGAATAATCCATATTCTTTTCACCCAGGTAAATAAAACTCTGGCCACCGTTGCGATGTGGAATTACGAGGTCAATATACCCATCATTATTAAAATCAGCAGGAGTAATCGTAGTGGCCGGATAGCGAGCAATGGCAGTACAATTAGTATTAAACTGCCCATTGCCTTGATTAAAACAAATATAATTTGATGTGCGGGTATTACCCCTGTTGGCCAAAATGAGATCTGGCGATCCATCGAGGTTCACATCAGCGATCGACAAATTCCGTGTCGGCCAACCCGGTAGGCCAAATTCAGACCCAATAGTAAAATTTCCTTTTCCATCATTAAGGTATATTAATTTCTTATCCGGGGCATCATTACTAATAGCTATATCAGGGAATCCATCTGAATTAAAATCTGCCAGTCCACCGGTATAGGATCGATCAGATACTTTACCGAGGTCATAGGTCTTTTGTATCCCACCCAGGCCATCACCCAGAAGAACCCGGTCTACAATCGGCCAATGCCTCCCTTTTACTAATAGTATGTCGAGATTGCCATCAAGATTTAAATCACCAAAACTTACATTGGCCGTGGTATCTGATTTCGTTTCCAATAACAAACTTTGATTGAAGGATGGGTATTCCAAAAATTGTTTTCCATTCTTAATTTTTACCTGATTAGATGGGTATTTATTGGTTTGACTAAACGATAGTTGATACATCGTACAGAACATGCAAATAAATGGATAGAATGATTTCATCTTTTTATTTATAATTTTCAAATTCAAATTTTATTTAAATACAGGTTATAATTTCGTGCTGATATCTTGTCAGGTTAAGTTCATTGCTGTCCGTCACCTCAAATATCAAATGAATGGTATCCCCAGTTTTACATTCGGCAGGCATGATGCATGAAGTATTTGCTTTTCTTTCGTTTTTAAATTCAGGTTACCAATATATGCTCCCACTTCCTCGTAATGCCGATTTGTAAATTAATTTATCACCATCAGGATCAGAGGCTTTTCCTTTTGACAAGATTTTCGCATAGGGTTTAGCAGATTTTGATTGTGCGTTTGAAATTGAAAAAACTAATACTGATGTCGCTATGAGTAAAAAAGGTAATTTATATTTCATTCTAATAAAGAAATTAAAGCTTGTTGCATGTATCCAGTCTTTATTCAAAAACGAAAACGAGGATTTAGTCTCAAATTTCAGAATTATTTCTATTAATTCCGGAAATAATAATATACTGAATGATGGATTCTTATTTTTTCATCAGGGAAGCCATCTTCCTTTGAATTAATTCAGCTGCATATTTTGGATGTAGCCTGTAGATCCAATCCATCATTCGGGCATCATTACCTACTGTAGCCCTGTATTTGTTTTTTTCCATAGCATCAATGATTTGCCTTGCTGCTTCCCGGGCAGAAAGTGCTTTGAATTCAGGGTTTTGGGCAGTGGAATTTGATGGAATGGATAAACCGGAGTTGGCTGAAATATTAGTTGCCACTGCTCCCGGAAAAATTACTGTGACCTTTACGTGGGTGCCCATGAGTTCGGCACGTAAGCCTTCAGTAAATAGTTTTACTGCTGCTTTAGACGCTCCATATATCGTTTGGCCAGGTACGGGTAAAAAACCACCCATGCTGGATATATTTACGATATGTGCTTCAGGTCGTTCTAATAAATAGGGTAGAAAAATTTTAGTCAGGAAGACAGTCCCATAGAAATTTATATTCATGACTTTGTAGATATCCTCATAAGAAAGGTCCAATACCGGGATGAATTTTTGGATGATGCCGGCATTATTGATAAGGCCATCAATGCTGTTAAAATTCTTTAAGATTTCTGCAGGCAAAAGTTCACTTTTTTGTTTATCAGAAATATCCAATGCCAATGGTAAAAATCTCAAACTATCCACTGCGGCAATTTTTTGTGTTTCCAGTAAAGAAGATTGATTTAAATCAATTCCAATCACATTGGCATTTTTATTTATTAACAAAAGGCTCAATTCCCTGCCAATACCACTTCCGGCACCGGTAACTATTATGGTTTTATTTTGGACTTTCATATTTTCTTTTTTGATATGGTTTTTGCAGTCAAGGAAGTGTTTATCTAAAGTTACCGGTTTAAATTCAATTTCTTACATGATTTTTATTTTGTGCCATTTTCAGGTGGTTACCCCATTTTTAATTTCAGCAATTGGTTTCTTTTTTATTCCCACATTCTAAAGAAAAATTAATATTTTGAAAACTATTTAGTTTGAAAAATAGGATCATATTTTAAGGGATGAAAATATTTGTTTAAAAAAGAAATACATTTGTTTCAAATCATAAATTCATGCTTAAACTGTTCATTTTCTTATTGCCCTTTATTAATGCCTGGGGCCAAATCCCTGTTGCTCCGGGTTTGGAATATATTGCTTCTTTAAAGGTAAATATCGGCAAACCTATCGTTATCGGCGAGACCGTGAATGGTACCAGGAGAGTAATTCCGATTACGGGAGGCAAAGTGCAAGGCCCAAAGCTAAACGGAGAGATTATGTCAGTGGGTGCTGACTGGCAAGTGGTTAATGAAGATTTTACACGAACCGATTTGGAAGCATTATATCAAATACGGACCAATGACAGTGTACTCATTTTTATCAGAAACAAGGGTATACGTACTTCTTCACCCGAGGTTGGAAAAAAGCTTGCTACGGGAATTTCAGTTAATTCGGATCAATATTATTTTAGGGCTGCGCCTGTGTTTGAAGCACCTGCCAAAAGCAATTACCAATGGATGAATAATGCCTTATTTATTTGTAAGGGAATCCGGATGCCTGACCATGTATTGATCGAACTGTGGAAAGTATTGTAAAACTAATCTTATTTATTGTCCATGAAAAAACTTGTGTTCTTTATTCTTTTGCCTTATTTCCTGTTCGCCCAATCATTAGAAAGAATTGATTCTGGTTCAATAGGAAATGCCGGATTCAAAATCTTATTTCCGACTTCCTGGAACAAAAAACTGGTGATGTTTGCCCACGGATATGAATTTATGGGTAGCAGTCCCAGGCAAAGTGCCAATAGAGGATGGGCAAATAGTATGTCTGTTTTTTTGGAAAGAGGCTTCGCAATAGCTGCATCAGATTATAGTATACAGGGGTTTTCAATGCCGACCGGTGTAGATGATACAGAGTCACTGCGCCAATATTTTGTGAATAAATATGGAAAACCGGATACCACTATCATAGTAGGCCAGTCTCTTGGAGGCGGGGTTGCACTTGCCACAATGGAGAACTTTGATGATGGATACGATGGTGCCTTAGGCTTATGTTCTTTTGCCAGCAAACCTTATTTGCAATGCCGTAAGGAGTTTGATATTTATGCTACATTTAATGTTCTATTTCCGGGAGTGGTATCTTCATTATCGAATGTAATGGATGTTCAGGTACCCTATCAGGCAATTAATCCTAGGGAAATAGGATCTAAAGTCGAGCAAATCAGAAAAGGATATATGAAGGATTCGGTTTTGGCGACTGCTTTCGCAAAAAGATTTGATTTAAAATTGGCTGACCTTGCACTGTCGCTGATGTTTAATGAAAATGTTCTTCGGGATATTGCACAGAAGTCCGGCGGTAATCCATTTGACAATACCAATACCATATATACCGGTTTTACCAATGACCTGGAAATGAATCAAAAAGTAGAACGGTTATCTGCCACGGTGGATCCAAATAAAATTTTTGGCAAATATGATCGTACCGGTATAATTGATAAACCCATCGTTTTGATGCATACAATCTATGACCAACTTATTCCTCCGGTATTGGGAGCTGTAAACTTTGAAAATATGGTTCACAACCAAGGCAAAAGCAAATATCTCACTGTAAAATATACAGGTGGTCAGGGTCATTGTGCTTTTGCTCCGGCCCAGATAGGGACTGCTTTTGATGAATTAAGACATTGGTTAAAGACAGGCATAAAAGCAACACCGGGTTTTATAAAATAAGAATTCCAGATATTAAAGTATATAAAAATATCAGATATGTCAGAAGTTAATTTTCTAGATATTAAAGTTGAAACACCCCTGATGGTGATTACATTAAACAGGCCACATAAACGAAATGCAATTAATGATTCTTTATTGCTTGCACTTGAAAAAGAATTGGATGCTATAGCAGATTCCGTTAAATGTATTATCCTCTGTGGAAATGGCCAGCATTTTTCAGCAGGACTGGATTTGTCCGAATTGACCGAACGGGATGTGATACAAGGCCTGTATCATAGTCGTATGTGGCATCGGGTGTTGGATAAAATACAATTTGGAAAAGTACCTGTCATTGCTATTTTGCATGGAGCTGTGGTTGGGGGCGGATTGGAGTTAGCGGCTGCATGTCATATCCGGGTCGCTGAGGATAGTGCCTTTTATGCTTTGCCTGAAGGTCAACGGGGTATTTATGTGGGAGGTGGTGCATCCGTACGATTACCAAAATTAATAGGCATAGCGCGAATGACCGATATGATGCTTACAGGCAGAGTGTATACTGCTGATGAAGGTGAAAAAATCGGTATGTCACAATATTTGGTAAAATCAGGAACCGGGTTGGAGAAAGGCATTGAATTGGCAAATAAGATAGCTTCTAATGCTGGCATGACCAATTTTGCGCTGGTGCATGTATTGCCAAGAATTGCTGATACCAATCACCAGGAAGGTTTATTATTAGAAAGCATGATGGCTGCCATTGCACAAAATGCTCCGGAAGCAAAACAAAGACTTCACGATTTTCTCGTTGGGAAATCTAAAAAAGTAGGAGAATTATGATAGAAAATAAGGAGTATAAAAAAGTCAGGTTCGGTACTAAGTCCACTGCAAAGCAATACCGTGATGATGGCTCTATTCTATATCAATTGACAGAAAACGTAATGCCCTATCCCAGGCATTTTACAGAAAAATTAATTTTACATGCGACGCAAAAACCCGATTCTACTTTTTTAGCAAGAAAAAATAATGATAACACCTGGATTAAAATCAGCTATGCAGAAACTTTACAAAGGGTACAGCGTATTGCAGCGTATTTGTTACAGTATGAATGGAAAAAACAGGATACCATAGCTATACTTTCAGAAAACAGTTTGGAACATGCTCTGCTTGCCCTGGCAGCATTGTATATTGGAATCCCGTATGCACCTATTTCTCCTGCGTATTCATTCGCGTCGCAGGATTTACATAAATTACATCATTGCCTTACCCTATTAAAACCCAAGATGGTATTTGTACAAGATAGCGATAGATATCACCTGGCATTACATCACATTGTACAATATTTTCCTTCTGCGAGAATAATAACTGCTGACTTCAATGGCCACTTTACCCATTTTGAAGAACTATTTTCTATTTCAAATACCGATTTTACTACTGAAATAAACGAAACGATTTCAGCCAATGCAGTAGCTAAAATATTATTTACATCTGGTTCCACCGGTCAACCAAAAGGGGTCATAAATACTCATGGAATGTGGTGTGCCAATTTACAGCAGATTACCCAGTCAATGCCTTTTTTTGAAGAAAAGCCTCCGGTATTGATTGATTGGTTGCCATGGAATCATACTTTCGGGGGAAATCATAATTTCGGGTTGACTTTGTATCACGGTGGTACATTGTACATAGATGATGGAAAGCCTACAATCCAGGGAATACAAAAGACGGTGCAAAATTTAAAAGAAATAGCACCCTCGGTCTATTTTAATGTCCCCAAAGGTTTTGAAATTCTCCTACCGTATTTTGAGGATGATGAAAAATTAAGAGATCATTTTTTTTCGAATTTAAATATGATATTTTATGCAGGTGCCAGCTTATCACAGCCCGTATGGAATAAATTGGAAGAGCTATCTATATTGTCATTAGGTGTAAAAGTGCCTATCATCACTGGCCTTGGTTGTACGGAGTCCGGACCCTCAGCCATGTTTGCAAATTGGCCAGGTGCGTTTTCAGGATTGTTGGGTGTTCCGGTCGCCGGCTTAAAAGTAAAGTTAGCTAAGGATGGGGAGAAATACGAAGCAAGGTACACAGGACCGAATATTACACCTGGTTATTGGTGTGATGATGAGGCTACTTATAATGCGTTCGATGAGGAGGGATTTTATAAATCAGGAGATGCAGTTAAGTTTGTTTCATCAAATCCGGATGACGGATTACTGTTTGATGGACGGATTGCGGAGGATTTTAAATTGTCTACAGGAACCTGGGTGAATGTTGGAATACTAAGGGCTTCCATTATTGCCACAGGTGCCCCATTGATACAAGATGTAGTATTGACTGGTATCAACATGGATTATATTGGTGCCATTTTATTTTTACATCATCATGCAAGTATTGAACTCTCTGGTCTGAATACGGAAACATCTATGGAGTTGATCAGCCAACATGTCAAAATAAAAACATTTTTGGATGAGTGGCTCACCCAATTCAATGCAAGATCTACCGGTAGCTCTACTAGTATAGGAAAATATATAATTGCAACGAATCCGCTCTCTTTGGAAAAAGGGGAGATTACTGATAAAGGATCTATAAATCAAAGAGCAGTGCTTACACACCGACCAGAACTTATAGCTAGAATATACGAATAAATATGAAAATAAAATCAAATACGTTTTTAGTGTCTGGTGGTGCTGGTGGGCTTGGATTAGCAACTGCACAAATGATCGTAGAAGAATTGGGCAATGTAGTATTGCTTGACATAAATAACGAAATGGGCAAATACCAGGAGAGCCTTCTGGGTAAACAAGCTTTATTTTGCGCAGTCAATGTGACAGATGAATCATCTGTACTTGCTGCTCTGGATCTGGCTAAAAAAAGATTTGGTGGTATACATGGATTGATCAACTGTGCCGGGATAGGGCCTGCAAAAAGGGTGTTAGGGAAAGAAGAGGTATTTCCATTGGATGATTTTCAAAAAGTAATTATTGTAAACCTGGCAGGCACTTTTAATACATTGCGGCTTGCAGCAAATGAATTGCAGCATAATAAGCCAAATGAGGAAGGGGAGCGGGGTGTAATTATAAATACCGCCTCTGTAGCTGCATTTGAAGGTCAAATTGGACAGGCTGCTTACTCAGCTTCCAAAGGAGGTATCGTGTCTATGACTTTACCCATAGCTCGAGAATTAGCCCGATTTGGCATAAGAGTGATGACCATTGCTCCGGGACTTTTTGAAACACCGATGATTGCTAATCTCCCAGCCGAGGCAAAGGCTTCATTAGGTTTACAAATACCTTTTCCTCCAAGGTTGGGTAAGCCATCTGAATTTGCTTTGCTTGTAAAACAGATAATTGAAAATCCAATGCTCAATGGAGAGGTAATCAGATTGGATGGAGCAATGCGGATGAAAGAAAAATAGTGGTTTATAATTCAAAATTTTAAAAAGGTATGCTTGACTTAAATAAAATAGTAGCCATAGATGTACACACCCATGCAGAAGTATCCTGTACACAACCGCATGATGATTACAGACCTGAACTGGATGAAGCTTTTGCCAGGTATTTCAAATCAGACAAAAGACCATCTATGCAAGAAACGGCAGACTATTACAGGTCATTAAAAATAGCCCTGGTTATGTTTACCATTGACTCTGAGCATACGGTAGGCAAGAAAAGAATTCCGAATATTGAAGTTGCAGAATGTGCTTTGAAAAACAGCGATATCATGATTGCTTTTGCCAGCATTGACCCTCATAAAGGCCGGATGGGAGCAAGGGAAGCAAGGGATCTGATAGAAAATTATGGGGTAAAGGGATTTAAATTTCATCCTACGGTACAGGGGTTTTATCCATATGATAAGATGGCTTATCCGCTGTACGAAGTAATTGCTGAATACAACTTACCTATGTTATTTCATTCAGGTCATTCAGGCTTTGGGTCCGGGGTCAAAGGGGGCGGGGGACTTAGACTTGAATATTCCAATCCGATGCATTTGGACGATGTAGCAATTGATTTTCCTGAAAGTTCCATTATAATAGCGCACCCCAGCTGGCCATGGCAAGATGAGGCATTGTCTGTCGCTATGCACAAACCCAATGTATATATTGATTTGTCGGGATGGTCGCCAAAATATTTTCCCAAGCAGTTAGTTCAATATGCTAATACCTTATTAAAGGATCGGATGTTGTTTGGAACGGACTTTCCTCTCATTACTCCGGATCGCTGGATGAAGGATTTTGAGGAAGCCGGATTTAAAGAGGAGGTGAAGCCATTGATTTTTAAGCAAAACGCAATACGGCTGCTGCGGCTATGATCAAGACCTTTATCACCCTACACTATTTTATTCCTGATCCTGTTGAAAAGCAACTCTTTATATTTTTCACCAATAGGTATTTCCTTTTTGTCAAGTATAATTTTATTGCCGTCTATACTTTTAATAAATTGATTGTTGACAAAAAAAGATTTGTGTACTCTGATGATATAGGGAAAATGCAGCATTTTTTGTTCAAGATCTTTCATGGTAGTAAGAGTGAGCTGTCTCTCAGTTCGTGTTTGAATAGAAATGTAATTGCCCAAAGCCTCTACGAAAACAATCTCGGGTACGTTGATTTTAATTAATTTTCCTTTGTGATCAGTGCGAATAAAAATATAATCTGATTTTTCTTCAGTTTGTGTTGTGGGTTCGTTTGGGATGGAGGTTGTCGTAGTAGGGATTACTTTCTGCACGGCCTTCAAAAACCGATCAAATAAAATGGGCTTCAGTAAGTAGTCGCTTACATTAAATTCATAACTTCTGAGAGCATAGTCAGGATAAGCAGTCGTAAATATCACTTTGCTTTTGGCAGGAATTAATTTTATCAGTTCCATTCCACTCAGACCGGGCATTTCAATATCCATGAAAATCAAATCAACAGGGTGTTGCTGAAGGTATTGAAAAGCTTCCACGGATCGGGTAGTGCTGAATTCCAGAAAGAGCATAGGAGTCTCTGAAATAAAATGTTTTAATACATCTATCGCATGTTCTTCATCGTCTACAACTATGCAGGATATTTTATTTACCATAACAGACTTAGTTCGGCGTTAAAAGTGATTCCAGATATACCAATTTCCATTTTATGCCTGTCCGGATAAGCAATTTCCAATCTTTTTCTGGTGTTTTCAATTCCAATGCCACTCTCTGTTTTGCTGGATTTATCCGATATTTTATTTTCAGTGCGGAAGGTCAGTTTTTGTGAATTTGATTGTAAATATATCTTTAACGGGAAAGAGGGATCCTGTAAGTCTCCGTGCTTAAAAGCATTTTCAACAAAATTCATTAAAACCATTGATATTATTTTCTGGTCAGGATTGGAAATATGGTGCTCAAATATAATTTTGAGGTTATTGCTAAATCGCAGCTGTTGCAATTCAATATAATGATTAATTTGTTTGATTTCATCCTGTAACGAGGCATACCCGTTTCCCTGTGTACTGCCTATGGAATACCGCATCAGTTCGGATAAAATGCCAATACCTCTGGCCAGATCAGGCGATACGGAAAGTGCTTTGGAGTAAAAATAATTTAAAGTATTGTATAAAAAGTGGGGATTGATTTGCTGTTTCAGGGCACGTAAATCAGATTCCAATAACACTTTTTCCATCTCAGCGTTTTTCTTATAATACCAGAGCGCTAACGCTATGCCTATGAAACCAAGTGATAACCTGAAGTGTCTCCAAAACTCAAACTTCCAATCTTCGACAGAAGCTTGTTTTAAAAAACCCATACCTGCTATCAATCCCAATAACAGAAATCGCAACAGAACAGAAAGTAAGATGGCTGACAAAATTACCAATAAGAGTAAAATATATTTATTAGTATAAAGATATCTGGGGAAGATGTAGCTGAGGCAAGAATAAAAAAGCAGTATTACTGGTATTTTTGCGGATACCAGGTATATCCAAAAAGACCGGTCTACTTGTTCAATACCAATAATTTCGGTACACAAGTATGCAATCCAACCTATACTATGTAGCCAGTATGGATTTTGCTGTATTTTCATTTGTTGGAATATTATCAGGGCTAATCTACTATTTCTTTACGTTTTTACTTCAGACAATATTTGAAATAAAACTTACAATGGATGAAATCCCTGTTTCTCCTGATAACCCGGTCAATTGCCAGTTTAGTGGGTTCATCACGACAAAGAGTTTATTCAAATAATAATTTTTTATTTAGCAAAAACAGGTTTCAAATTTGACTCCTGAAATTACTTAATTATGAAAAAATATTTTTTGTTTATCATTTTTGTACACTTTATAACCCGTCATTTTGCTCATCCCGGTACGGGCATAGTGCAAAATAAAAAAGGAGAAATTTTTTACACTGACCTTTCCAGAGTATGGAAAGTCTTGAAAGATGGCTCTCAAAAAGTAGTCGTAGTACCTGATGTGCATACCCATGATTTAACTATGGATCAGAAGGGCAATTTATACGGTGAACATCTTTGGTATGATGAGACTTTAAAGTCTAAATGGGGATTTTATATTTGGAAATACGATCAGGATGGGAAAATAACTAAAATAGTTAATGATACGGATGGCTTTCGATCAGATTATAGCTTTAACAGAGATACCCAGGATTATATGTATTGGATAGAAGAAGGAAAATCAATTCATAACCTGGTAAGGAAATCTTATCAGGGTGAAATGGAAATAGTTTCTTCTTTTGAAGCCAAAGATATCCGTAAATTATTTTGCTCCACACAAGGTTCGGTGTTTTATGTTGATGATAATGACTTATATAGTATCGCTACGGAGGGCGACCATACTCCTAAGCTCATTTGTTCTGATCTTGATGGCATAAAAGGAATGGATCCAAAAAGAAAACCAAATAACAATACAATGGGCATATGGGGCGATGGGTCAGGTAATGTTTATGTAGCTGTGAATAATAAGAAAGCAATACTCCGGGTTGAGCCCAAATCGGGTATGTCCAAAATCATCTACACCAGTCCTGCCGGCTGGGCCCCATCAGGCGGGTTAATAGATAGAGACAATTGCCTATGGGTAATGGAATATAATTTGGCTAATGAAGTTAAGGTTAAAAAAATAAAGTATCAGCTCCATGATACTCAGAAGGGTACTTTAAATTCAAATTCATTCTCCAAATTCATTATGGGAATATTGATTTTTATTATTCTCGTTGCTGTTGTCATTGGTAACAATATTACCCTGGGATCAAAATCATTAATTATTTGAGTTAAAATCCTATGAGGATCATCCGAATAGTAATGCTGTCTATTTTCGTCTCCTTTTATTCTATCCGATTTATTACGATATTGTAATACAAATAGCTGTATGAATTCAAACTATACCTACTCGAAACGAAATCTTGAATTTTTATTATTTGAAGTTTTTAAAATCCAGGACCTAAAAAAATATTCCTATTTCGCCAATATATATGAAGAAACCATCAAGGGAATTTTGGATCTTTCTGAAAACATAGCCGAAAAATATCTAAGACCTTATTTTAAGGCAACCGATCTAATGCCTGCTTCATGGCATGATGGTAACGTATATGTACATCCGGCTATCAAGACATATTATCAGGCTTATGCCAGCCAGGGCCTCATGGGCGCAACTTTTGATGCCACCTTTGGTGGGTTTCATATGCCTAAATCTGTTTATGCATCAGGCGATTTTATAATAGGAAACGCGCATAATGGCATTGAGATGTTTACGGCTTTGACTCATTCCGGGGCAGAATTATTACTCAGTTTTGCTTCAGAGGAGCTGATTGAAAGATATGTACCGGGGCTATTAAATGGCTCTCTGGCAGCAACCATGTGCCTTACTGAACCGCAGGCAGGGAGCTCATTACAGGAAATAACAACATTCGCTACCCTACAAGAAGGGAATTATATAATAAAGGGACAAAAAATATTTATCAGCGCCGGCGACCACGACATTACTCAAAATATTATTCATTTGGTATTAGCAAAGACAACTAACCAACCGAATAAAATCTCTTTATTTGCCGTTCCAAAATATAAGGATGATCTGCAAACCAGAAATGATGTACAATCCATCGGGATTTACCACAAAATGGGTCAGAAGAGTACACCGGCCGTGCATTTGGAATTTGGATCCAACATGGATTGCAATGCGTATTTGATTGGGGAAGAAGGCAAAGGACTCCAATATATGTTTCAAATGATGAATACAGCGAGATTAGGCGTAGGACTTGCCGGAACCTATATGGCATCTGCTGCCTATTACCTATCGTTGAAATATGCAAATGAGCGCATTCAGGGAAAGAGAAAAGATGAAGCCGGGACTATAATGCCTGCGAAGATTATTCAACATGCCGACATTCGACGCATGCTGTATGTGCAAAAATCAATTTTTGAAGGTGCTTTAAGCCTGATTCAGGAATGTAATCTATATTTAGATTTATTGAAGGTGGTAGATAACAAGGAAGAAAGTGATCTTTATCAATCCTTATTAGACTTACTCACACCAGTGGCTAAAACCTATGGTGCAGAAAAAGGAATAGAATCCATTTCACTGGCAATGCAAATACTGGGTGGTTATGGATATACAGAAGATTTTAATCTTGAACAACTATACAGAGATGCCCGTATCCTGAGTATCTATGAAGGCACGACCGGTATTCAGAGTATCACATTATTAGGAAGGAATATTCTGTTTACTGAAGCGAAATCAATCCAGCTATGGAAAGAGAAAGTATTCAGTGAACTGGCACCTTCTTTGGCTGACTATAAAGTGAGAGAATATTCTGAATTGTGGATGGCAGAGATCACCAGGTTAGAAAACATCCTCCGTCATCTGCTCATTACGGCCAAGACGAATTCTGTTGAATTTGCACTGAAGGATGCTACTGTATTTATGGAATATATTGGAATCATTACCATTGGATGGCAATGGATTAAACAGGGAATAGCTAGCAGTAAGGCAATGGACGCAACAATGCCTGATGTTGACTTCTATAGGTCTAAACTAAAAACCATGAAATTTTATTTTCAATATGAATGGGTGAAAGTCGAGGCATTAGTTAAAATATTATTAGCAAAGGAGGATCTCACATACCAAGGTGAATATATTGATTGTTAACATCTGTATTAGTTACTCTGATCTTAAATTCTTTATCGGATTAGCCATAGCTGCCTTTAGAGACTGGAAGATCACAGTTGAAATAGCAATGAAAACGATGATTGAAATTGGTATTACGAAAAATACCCAATCCAAACGGATATGGAAAGCATACTTGGCCAGCCATCGGTTTACCAATATGTATGCTATAGGTAGGGCAATGGCTGAGGCAAGCCAAACCAGGTTAAGGTAGTCTTTTGTAATCATTCCTGTAATCTGGGCCAGGCTGGCGCCTAAGGTTTTCCTGATACTTATTTCTCTTTTGCGTTTGGCAATGGTATAGATAGAAAGGCCTAATAAGCCGAGGCTGGCAATGGATATTGCAATTATTGTAAAAAGACCAAGTACTGAAGCAAATAATCTATCGTTATTGTATTGAGCATTAAATCTTTCATCAAGAAAAAAGTAACTAAATGGACTCTGTGGAAAGGCGGTACTCCACTTTTGCTTTACATATTCCAGGAATGAATCTAAATCTCTGGTACTAAATTTAAATGAATACTGCTCCATGTTTCCTTCATCACTGAGATAAAAAACTATGGGATCAATCCCATTGGCCAAAGATTCCTGATGAAAATCTTTTACTATCCCGATCACTTTACACTTAAAACCTGCACCATTTATTTCTTTGCTAAGCATTTTATCTGGTTCTGAAAATCCAAATAACCTGGCAGCAGTTTCATTTACCAGTATATTGTTTACAATATTGGTGTCCCGCAGGGGCCTTTCCATAGTAAAGTTTTTTCCGGCGACCATTTTAAGCCCATAGGCTGGAATGAATTCTTTATCAATTCCCAAAATTCTGCATCGTTTAGAATTGTTTTCGTTTTTAAGAGCAAATCCAGAAGAACCTCCAACTTCAGCTCCGGGTACTGAAGTAGAGGCAGTTGCTGATATAACACCAGCATGGGCTTTTATATCATTAATGAAGGAATAATAATTTGGGATCAAGCTGCTGTCTATATTTGAAGTTTGATTTACGATCAATGTCTGATTTATGTCAACACCCAGTTCTTTTGATTGCATGAACTGAAGTTGCCTGTAAAAACCAATGGCACCGGCAATTAGAATTATTGCCGCCACAAACTGAAAAATGACCAACCCTTTTCTCATTAGGATTTTGCCGGAATTCAAGCGCTGATTATTATGATCTCCTTTAATAGCCTGGATTGGGTGAAAAGAAGATAAGACGATTGCAGGGTAAAAACCAGACAAAAGGGTACCCAAAATAAATACCAGCACAGCACCTAACCAAAATGAAAAGTTGGCTCCTTTAAGGCTAATTACACTTTTTTCAATCAAATCTGAAAACCAGGGAAGAGAAACATAGAAAACAGCTATGCCAATCACAACAGCTAAAAAATTGATAAGGAGTGATTCCGCAAGAAATTGCCTCATTAACTGAAACTGTCCGGCCCCAGCCACTTTGCGAACCCCTACCTCCCTTGCTCTGTCAAGCGATCTGGCTGTGGAAAGGTTTATATAATTGATCCATGCAATTAATAAAATAAATACAGCAGCAAAACCTAAATATTTTAAGTATGACATGTCTCCATTTCCTGGAAATTCATAGTCGTATTTTGATTTGGTATGGATTTCAGCCAACGGTTGGAGTACAAAGCGCTGTACATAGTTAGCCTGCTTCATATCATCACCCATATACCGCTGAGCGAAGTCAGGTAGCTTTGCTTCGAGGGCGGCAGCATTCGTACCTGGTTTCAATAATAGATAGGTATAAAAATCAGACCAACCCCAGCTGGTATTGGCATTGCCATCCGTGAGTTTTATATATTTTTCGTAGTTAAGAATTATATTAAACTGAATATGGGAATTGGCTGGTACGTTTTGTAATACTCCTTTTATAATATAATCTTCATTATTATAATGCAAACTTTTACCCATGGGATCCTGGCTGCCGAAATATTTTTTAGCTGATTCCTCTGTAATTACGGCATCATTCAGTTCGTTGAAAATGGATTCAGCCTTACCTTGTAAAAACGGAAAGGAAAATATATCGAACATATCTTTGTCAGCATAAAATATAGTTCCATTTTCAATGATTTTCAATTCTCCATTTGCAACAATACCACTCCTCCTTCTGAATCGTGCAGCCTTCTCCACTTCAGGGAAATCCTTTTTTATAGCCGGTGCTAATGCAGGATAGGTAAATGCGAAGGTTTGTTCCTTTCCATCCTTTTCGGTAACCAGCATAGGCACACGATAAATTCGATTTTTCTTTTCGTGCATGAAATCGTAACTATATTCAAAGCGTAAATAATTTATGATCATCAGGAATGCCGCAATGCCAAATGACAAACCAAATACATTTATAGCTGAAAAAGTTTTGTTTTTGAGCAGGTTTCTCCAGGCTATTTTTAGATAATTGATCAACATATTTATTCTATTCTTAAAGATTTTACGGGATTTATAAATGTAGACCGCACTGCATTTATCAATATCGTGGCTAATGCAATCGAAAATATTCCAAAGGTTACCACTGCCATCATTTTATAGCTGATACCATCATGAAAGGTAAATACGCTTAAGAACATTCTGCCGCTTATATAGCCTATTGGTACAGTGATAACTAAGGCCAACAGGAGTAGTTTAACAAAACTTACAGTCAATACCTGTATTATGTCTTTTAATTCAGCACCTAAGACTTTCCGAATACCGATTTCTTTTATTCTTTTTTCGGTGGTATACATTACTATGCCCAGTAGACCTAATACAGCAATCACCATCACTATGCCAGAGATTAGTCCCAGAAAATTCATATCAGCACCCGGGTAATATTGATCATACATTTCCTGTTCGTACCAGGAATACGCAATATCTTCATAGGGGTGGTGTTTTTTATATATTGATTTTAAATCCGTAATCAACGCATCCTTATGGTAACCGGTTTTAAGTTTAACGGATGCTACCTTAAATAAGGAAGGCTGATATTGAATGAGAACGGGATGCAAGCCATATTGATAATCAGCATAACAAAAATCTTTTACTACACCAGAAACTATCAAGGGAGGGCTATTATTATAATAAAATGATTTACCGATGGCTTCAGAAGGAGTGGCCCACCCAAGAGCAAAGGCCGCTTGTTCATTGATCAATACCCTGTGATCTGAAGAGTCTGAGACCATACTGGGCAGATTCTTACCTGCCAGCACCGTCAACTTCATATTTTCTACAAACTCAGCATTAGCAGCATAATAATTAGTTGGTAAATACTCTGACTGTTCATCCTTCCTGATTCCTCCTGTCATACTATTAAAACCAAATGGAGTAGAGGTCATACCGATGTGCTCAACGTATTTATTTGACTTCAAATCATGGATAAGATTTTTAAAATCAGAGTCCGGAATGGAAATATTGATTATATTTTTTCGATTGTAGTTTATATTATCGGTGGCCATGAAATGAAACTGATGATACGAGTGCCCGATAAAGTATATAAAGCCTGTAGTAACCACAAACTGAATTACTACCAATCCTTTTCTGAATCCTATCTTACCAAAGGATAAAGGATTGATTGCTCCTTTTAATACGGAAACCGGTTGAAAACCTGATAATAACCAGGCGGGTAATGCACCGGCTATGCCTCCTGTTAGAATAGTAAAACATATAAAAACCAAATATAGCAACCAGGGCCGGTCCACTTCCCAGGTAAACCATGAAACGTGCACATATACCTTCATCCAACTAAAAATGATGCAACCGACCAGCAAGGAAAGAAATGCAATCAGAATGGCTTCACATAAAAACTGTCCTACCAATTGATGCCTCAAGGCTCCGGTTACTTTCCTTACACCGACTTCTCTTGCCCGGCTGAGTGATTTTGCCAAGGTCAGATTAATATAATTAAACCCCGCCAATGCCAATAGCATAATGGCGATGGCAAAATTTACCATCAGATCTAGCGGATCTTCCACGTAAGGATTATTATTCAGGTTTTGTGTGTCTGGTGAAATATCTTTTATGGATTGAAAGTCAAAGGTTATATGATCCTGGATGCCATTGCCCTGGACATATATTTTTTCTTCAATAGTCTTCAATGCTGATTTTAAATGAGAAGGATCTGATTGCGCAAGAAGTTGTACGTAGGTAAATGCGTCCTCATAGGATGCCCAATCGTCCAGGTTTGGGTTATTCATCACTGCATTTTCCAATGTGCTCATAGAAACCATTACATCTGTTCTAAAATGAGTATTGCGCTTAAAATTCTTTAGGATCCCGGTAATCTTTAGATCGCCATAGGTAGGATGTGTAATCACCATTCCGATTGGATCAGAAGTACCAAAAAAAGCAATGGCTTTTTCTTTGGTGATAGCCAATGTATTGGGCTCTTTTGGTATAGTACCTTGTTCTATTCCAAAGCCAAAAATGTTGAAAAAGTCGGGCTCAACAAATATGGTGTTTACCCTGAGTGTCTTTATTTTATTCGTAAGCTCCCAATCAAACTGCCTCACCACTTTGGTGGAATTTTCAATAATGGGAAAATCTTTCTTTAATTTATCAGAAAGCAAAAACGGGGTAGAGGCGTATTTTTTTTCTTGCCCATTGATTGGTTTTACCTTTGAGATGATTCGAAAGGTATGATCCAGATAAGGATGAAAATGATCACTTTCATAGGTGCTCTGAATTTGCATTATAGCTAATAAGGCAAAAGGTAAAGCCAAACCCAAACCCAGTATGTTAATAAATGAAAATAATTTGTGCTTTAAAAGATTCCTCCAGGCAATTTTTATATAATTGGACCACATAGATCCTGATTATCCATGATTTATGCCAATAATCTAATATTCAGGTAATCAATAATTTAGTTATCCAGAAATACATTTTAGGTGTAACGAAAACGGACAGTTATAGAAAACGATTAGTTTTCCTGATGTAGTCGTATAAACGAGACACCTTGCCTGGGTAGAGAAAATGAAAGTACAATTTGACTTTCTTTGGTAAGAATATCCCGTGGCTTATCAAAAAAAGTCAATTGACTGCTGAGATTCAATACTTTTCGCTGTTCATCGTTTACCTGTTGTGGTGCGCCCATATTTAACCATGCTGTATAGCTGTTGGAATGCTCGCTGTCTATTCTATAATGCTGATAAGAATATTTTTTGCTGTTCAGGTTTGTGATGGTCAGTTGTATTTCTGCTGGCTGTGAAATGATATCATCGTCGTGATAATTCCAAATGAGGATGTTTATGTCCTTTCCGTTGGATGATGCATACGAACCTATATCGGGTTTGTCTTTCACCCCACCAGTTACAATTTGATCGATCGGAATAGAGCCATTTGAAATGGATGATAGCTCATTTCCCGACATCATCGAAAACATTCTGAATACATTGAAAATAGCTTTATTGACTCCATTGGTTGCCAGATCCCTGAAGCCAGCATACCATTCTTGATTTTCAAATTGAAAGGCCCAGGTTAATGCCCCAACAAGGTTGATCTTATGCCTGTCGGCAAGAGAGTAGATTTTAGGGTAGGAGGCAGCAGTATATACAGGATACATGGTGCCATTTCGATATCCATATTTTGGATCACGCTTAGCTGAGCAAGCAGCACATCCTTCCGGGTCATTCTCACCAATGATTACAGGAATATTTTTAAGCTCAGGATAAGATGCTATAATTTTAAAACCATTATCTATGGCCATGAGCTGATTTTGCAGACCCATACGAATATGATTATCTGCCCAGGTTGGATTTCCTTTTGCGTGAAAGGCTACGAAATCCAACGGACTTCCTTTTTTTCCGGTTGCGTAATTGGTTCCATTCAGGCAATGGTCTATAAAACCTTTTAAATATTGGATTGCTTTCTCTCCATCCGGGTTTGTAGTATGTGGTCCACCTATTTTACACGAAGGACAGGCTTTTTTTACTGCTTTGGATGCATGGTCATATAATTTATGGTATTCCTCCGGAGTGCCGCTCCAATAGCCAATATTGGGTTCGTTCCAAACTTGCCAGAGCCATTGCCTTATTTCTTTTGTTCCATACCTTTTGATAGAATGCATCACCCATTCATATACTAAACTTTCCCATTTCCTATAATCAGTGGGTGGGTAGGTCCAACCTGTCCAGATATTTCCTCCGGCACTCCAACTGTGTGCATAAGGATCAGGTTTCGAAGACAGTGCTTTAGGCATAAAACCGATTTCTACCAATGGCTTTATTCCCAAAGCTACATAGGTGTCAAATATGCTATCCAGGATAGCCCAGTTGTACAGGGCTTTGCCATTGGCATCCTCATTATATACATCAGTATAACCCCATTTTAAATCAGGTGGTACCCCTACATTGCTTGTAAGTAAATTGTGTGTACGAACACGCAATGGTGTTTTAGTAAGATGCGAAAGTTCTTTGAGTAATTTTTTACCATTCTGCGTATAGGTAAAATTGGGTTCGTCATATCCAAAATAGGTCCAGGCCTTACTGATTGGTTTTCCGCGTGTGGAAGCATCTAATACGATGGTGGTGTTTTGACAGTAGGTATGGGTATAGAATAAACCAAATAAAATTAAAGTCGTAAAGAATTTAAATTGCATGCTATTAAAATTGTATAGAAAACCAATGATAAATTTAGTAAGAATAATCTGATGTAATAATGGCATGATAATTTGTACCTTTTCAAGGTTATTTTATTTTACCGAATCAAAATCAGGAATAGCATGACCCCCTCCAGAAGGAAATTAATC
>CAYNIG010000055.1:0-15076 GCA_964396995.1 uncultured Saprospiraceae bacterium
CTATCGGTATCTGCTGTCCCGCAACCACATGTGCCGGCTGCTATCTTATTCGGATCATTGGGACATAGGTCATTGCAATTAGGTGTTCCATCTCCGTCACTATCGGTATCTGCTGTCCCGCAACCACATGTGCCGGCTGCTATCTTATTCGGATCATTGGGACATAGGTCATTGCAATTTGGCGTACCATCTCCATCACTATCGGTATCTGCCACCCCGCATCCGCATGCACCGGGTGTTATCTTATTTACATCATTGGGACAACCATCTGAATCATCAGGAGTACCATCTCCATCTGTGTCATTGGCTGAACAGGAGATAGCACCTTCCAAACTATTTGTACCTAATGGACAAGAAGCGCAAATTGAATTTCCCTCTGTACTGGCATAAGTACCAGCAGGACAATTGATACATAATGTCGCTCCCTCGACTCCTTGGTATTTACCCATAGGGCATGCATCACATGAAATTTTTCCTGATTCGGCAGAGAATGTACCCGCACTACATAAAAATTTATTCGTTCCATCAGGGCAGAAAGATCCTGGAGGGCAGATCGTACAAGCTGTGATTATAGTCTCACCATCGCTATTGGAAGTAGTGTCAGGATAATAACCAGGGTTGCAATTACAGGTAGTGGTATTAAAATTAGAAATAGTACCTACAGCAAAATCACATGAATCAATGCAATCTTTGATACCATCATTATCAGAGTCAGTAAATCCTTCGTCAGTAGAACCGTCGAGGTCATTATCTAAGCCATCACATATTTCGCAGGTGGAATTTGCATTTAATGGATTAGAACCGCAGGATATTTCAGTTACATCCGGGATGTCATCATTATCATCATCGCTATCCACACAGTCTGCATTACTGTCATTATCGGTATTGGTTTCAGGGTTACCACAACCACATTGGCCAGGGGCAATTTTATTTACATCAGTAGGACAAGCATCATTACAATCTGGAGTACCATCTCCATCTGAATCTGTACAGGAACCTGGCACTGTAGTCACAGAGGTCAATTGATACACTGCATAATTTGATGAAGAAAATGGAGAATATAAAGCATTACATTTACATCTTGTTTCAATAATTTGTTGCGGTCCTGTTTGGCTATAGGTCGGCAAAGTTGACGACCATCCACCACCATTCACCCTATATTCTAAGGTGTATCCCGTAGGGCATCCGGTGGCAGGGGCTGTTATTGTTCCCCCATTTATAGCACAATTAGTACTGCACGAACTATTTACAATATTCACATTTCCAGGCGGCTGGGTTATTGGTTGGCAATTGGAAGGTTTGGGGCATATTCTGACCGTCATTTTGTTATTTGTCGGATCTGGATCTGTCTCAGTGAGAGATACGATTTCGCCCGTGGCATCTGCACATCCTTCGTTGTCTAGTACACTAATAATAGAAACTACCGTCACCGAAGAATTGGGTGGAATTGTAATCCCAGTCCAAGTAACTATATTATTGGAAATACTACCGATTACAGGCCCACTAAATGGTCCTCCCTGATACACTGAGAATGTTCCCGTAACAGAGTGTTTGATGGTCACATTTGTTGCCTCGTTGAGGCCAATATTAGTGATTATAGATGTGTGCGTAATTGTATTTCCTGAATCAGGATATGCTTTACTTACCGAATGCACAATACTAAGATTTGCTTCTCCCACCTCCAGTTGATAGCGAAACCCAATCAACAAAAGAGTGAGTACAAAAAGCGATGCAAAGCCATACCCAGCCGACAATCTTGAAGGCGGGTGTTTTAAAAATTGGTTTTTAATCAGAGTAGAGAAATTTTCCATTTGATTTAGGTTTAAAATGACAGAATGCTTTTGAAATGGTTTGAGAAGTAGGTTTTTAAGGTTGCATCAAATATGATAAAAGAATGTTTTCATTTTATCTCAGACTTACACCCCTATTGTGGAAGATCCTCCAAAATCGTCTCATTTATACACCCGGATTGTGTTAGGAGACTTATGTTTTTGATAATATCCATCGGTTAAGAGCAAAAAATGAGCATTATATGACTCTGTTAGGATAAGTACTCAGATGGAGACTTACCAAACCGCTCTTTAAATTGTTCTGAGAAGTATTGCACTTTAGACACCCCTATAGCTGCTGCGGCGGCTTTTACGCTGCTCACTATTCTCTGTTCTAATAATGAACGCGCATAATTGTACTTTATAGCCTGTATATATTGCAGCGGAGACATGCCGGTCAGGAATTGTACCCTTCGAAAAAACTGGGCTCTGCTGATGTGCATCCGGTCAGCAAGATGATCAATAGTGAAAGCTGGATTTGCAACCTGCAGCAATGATTCATTTTCCAATCGCACCAGCCATTCTGCATCCTCCTTACTTTGAATAATCGGTATGTTTCCAGCAGAAATTTCTTCCATTTTAGTTGTTTGCTTTCGCATCATTGCATTCGTCAATAAATTTTTTATTCTCGCCAGGAGTTCTTCTTCCTCAAATGGTTTGGTCAGATAATCGTCTACACCAATACGAAGGGCACGCAGCCGATCTTCATTACCAATGCGAGCTGTGAGCATCACGACTGGGATAGTTTGCAAGGATGGATCTGATTTTAATTTTTCTAACAAGATAAACCCGTCCATCACAGGCATCATTATATCGGTAATTATAAGATCGGGTTTCGCTTTAGGGTCAGAAGATTTTGTCAAATAACTAATGGCTTCATTTCCATTCATCACGGCTGTGACTGTGTATTTTTCTGATAACAGTATAGTTAAGTATTCTCTCAAACTGAGATTGTCTTCAACGATGAGTATTCCAGGCAAGTCAACTTTAAGTTTTTGGCCGACAACAGGCAGCACTGAATCTTCCTCGGTGTGAGTGAGTGAGTAAGCCTGAGGTATTTCTTCTTCCGGCCCTACATGTACAGATCCTGCTTTATTATCATCTCCTATCACCTCCGTTTTAGGCAGAGTTAATGTAAATACAGACCCCTCTCCCAATTTACTATGTGCTATTATATCACCGTGCATTACCAAAGCCAGGTCCCTGGAAAGAGAAAGCCCTATGCCGGTACCACCTTCCAATGACATATTGAGTTGACTGCCCTGGTAAAATCGGTCAAATACAAAAGGTAAATCATCGGGGTGAATTCCTCTACCCGTATCTGTTACAATCAATGACCACTGTGTTGCTTCATCTGCTATCTTCACTGTAATAGTTCCCTCAGGCGGAGTAAATTTAAGTGCATTGGAAAGCAGGTTATTAAATATCCTTTCTACTTTAATTGTGTCCATCAATATAGAGCCGGGTAGGTTGGAATCCACGTTGAATAGAAGTTTTACTTTTCTCTGAGAAGCATAGGATTCAAAATTGGAAATCAACCTCTTAAAAAATCCATATATATGGGTGGGTTCCTGATTCACGGTCATTTTAACCGACTCGGCTTTGGTAATATCCAGTATCTCATTTACCAATGTCATAAGTTGTTTGGCATTTTGCCTTGCAAGTGATATCAGCGACTTGCTTTTACCATCCAATTTTTCGTTATTGAGTACGGTGGTTAAAGGACCCAGCATAAGAGTGAGTGGAGTCCTCAGTTCATGAGATACATTAGAAAAAAATCTCATTTTATTTATATCCTGTTGGCGCAATGTATTGGCCTGTTGTTCTATAATTTTGTTTTGCTCTTCCAGTGCTTTTTTTCGTTTTATTGACCGGCGGAAAAGCAACCATAATAACACCGAAAGTAAAAAAGTAACCACCATCCCTATGAACAAAAAGTTCCTCTCGCTTTTCTTCCTTTCCAGGTCTTTTTCCTGAACTATAAGGTCGGTTTGCAATTCCTGTTCACGAACAGATTTAGAGTTTACCGATTCAATATATTTAATGTACTCTTCTCTGAATAGCTTATGATAATATAAGGCTTGCTGAAAATCCCCTTTTTTTTCATACGCAATGGCGATATTTTCCATGTTATCAGGATCATAGCCCTTGGGGCTCATCAGTTTATAGATCTGATGAGCTTGTTTAAAATAATCTATTGCTTTATCATACATTTTTTCATCATCAAATGCCACACCCAGTAAACTGAGATTGAATCTATAGATGGCATTCATCACCATGTGGTATTTTAGTGCTAATTCATGACCCAGCAAAAGGTTCTGTTTCGCTTCTTCTTTTTTACCCATTCTGAATAATACATTACCATAATTAGCATAGTATTCAAAATGAATCATCGGGTCGGTAATGGAATCAAGTAATGCTTTTTCTTTCTTAAAAAATACCAGAGAACTGTCAAATTGGTCCAGTGTATTGTACCTCCAGGCCATGTGCGAATAATTTTGGTATATTTTTCTGAGTTCTTTTCTTTCATTCCCATTCTCATACAGAGCAATGCTTTGCTGTATATACGGATAGCCTTCGCTTTCATATGTATCCCCCAGGCTGAGATACATATTTCCTCTGTCTGCAATCAAACGGGCTTGTATAGATGATCGGGCCTCCTCTTTTACCAATTCATAAGCTCTGGCATAGAGCTCAAGTGACTTCGTACGATCACCCAATTGATTACTGGCAATGGCCCAGGAATACAGTATTTCATAATACATCAGGTGATCCTCGGTTGGTGGAAATTTGGGTGCCATGTGTTTCCAGGCTCGTTGAGAAATACTGTCTACCTGAGCCGGAGTATAAACATTATACGTATTTAATGCATTCCTATAGACTTCCAGCATTTCGTCTACTGAATTGTATGTAGCCAATAATTCTTCAGCTATTTTAAAATAATATCTGATACTGTCTGCATTGTATTGGGGCATCTCACCATACCAATGGGCCATTCGTTGGTAAGCTTTGCTTAGATTAATAGCTGTTTTTTCATTTTGTGCCTCGTGGTATAATTTGTAAAAAGTGCCAAGATGTAACGGCTGTGCAAAAGTGGTAATGCCAGATAGGAATAAGAATAGTAAGCCAATCAGCAATTTTGTGATACCCTTCGGCAATTTCTTCAGTTCTACAGGATAATTCAAATTAAAATCGTAAAAGGAATTTAAAGGTTTGACAAAAATAATATAAATATAAGTATGGGCATGTAGTGTCTTTTCCTGAAACTTAAATTTATCAATTCCATTTGTAGTGCTATTTTCGCAACTTAATTCATATTATACGATTTGGTATATTTTTTCCGACGATGCAAATGCTGATTAAAAATCTAAGTCCATACGTGCTTGCAGCCGGCATATTGATCGTAATCAATCTGGTTTTCCTTTCAGCAGGATTGAGCGATAAAGAACTGAAGCAAGGAGATATGATAGGGAATGCAGGTATGTCACGTGAAATCAAATTGTATTATGAACAGACCGGCAAGGTCACCTATTGGACGAATTCAATGTTTGGAGGTATGCCCACCTATCAAATATATATACCTGAGAGTCAAAATGGATTATATGAATATATTTTAAAATTGTTTAGCTTTAATTTCACCGGAAGTTTAAGATACCACCATATTATCACGTTCGCCTCCTTTATCGGGCTTTGTTTTTTAGGTATCGGTCCCTGGCTTTCATTGATTGGAGCATTTTCAATTGCCTATGCTACGAATCATATAGGACTTATAAGTGCCGGGCATCTGACTAAAGTTTCTACCCTGGGCTTTATACCCATGATCATAGCAGGCACATACCTGGTATTTAATAAAAAATGGAAGATTGGGTTTATAGTATTTACTCTCGGGCTATCCGGGAGTATACGGATGAATCATATTCAAATGACTTACTATGCCGGATTGATGCTGTCGATATACGTACTGATTGAAATCATATCGGCTTTTAAACATAAAAACCATAAAGTCCTGGTCAAACCGCTTCTCACCTTATTGGCAGGCTCAATTTTTGCTTTTCTTATAAATTATTCCGTCTTACTCAGCCTTAACTCCTATTCAAAAGATACCATGCGCGGAGGGGCCATTTTAACATCCACTACCGCCACCCAATCTTCTGCCATTACTGCTAGTAGTAAAACCGGTCTGGGATGGGAATATGCAATGAAATGGAGTGAGGGTTATATCGATTTATTATCCATTTTGGTACCGGGTGCTGTAGGTGGATCATCCCAGGAGCAATGGTCCGATCCGGAAATAGCCCAAGCTTTAACTCAAAAGAATGAAGATCCCTCCACAAAAATAATATTGCCTTTGTATTGGGGCAATTTGCCCTTTACAGACAGTCCTGACTATATAGGCATTTTGATAGTGCTGACTTTTATGATCAGCTTGGTAATGATAAAAGGAAATTTTAGGTGGTTTGCCATTTTGGGGGTTTTATTCCTGATTGCCCAGTCGCTTGGATCCAATTTAGCTGTGGTGAACAAATTATTATTTACCTATTTTCCTTATTACAATAAATTTCGCACCCCTAATTCCATACTCAGTGTCATGTCTTGTGTGGTTCCCATTTTCTCCATGTACGGACTTTATCTCTTTATCAAATCCGAATGGACTAAAACAACTCTTTTGGCCCTTTTTAAGAAGACCGCTTTCCCCTTGATTGGATTCCTGCTCCTACTGTACCTTATCGGCCCATCTTTCTTCGATATGGAATCACCCGCAAATGAGGTAGCATCGAAAAATCTAAATGCCAATGTATACACTTTACTGCTAAAAACACGCATTGATTTTTTAAAATCAGATTCTCTCAGGACACTTGGTATACTCCTGGCAGGGGTCATTTTACTCTACTATTTTGCATTAAAAAAAATAAAACTCAATGACTTTTTACTGGGGTTTGGCCTCCTGGTTGGTATCGATCTATGGACTGTAGCCAAAAGGTATGTGAATGCAAGTGATTTTGAACAAAGCATTGAATCTAATTATTTCAAATCCAGGATAGCAGACCAGGAAATACTTCAGGATAAGGACATTTCATACAGAGTGCTCGATCTGAGTGTCAACACATTTGAAACTTCCTTTCCTTCTTATTTTCACAAAACGATAGGCGGTGCAAGTCCGGTTAAACTAAGGAGGTACCAGGACATGATAGAGTACTATTATAGCAAAAATCATCCCGGTGCATTGAACATGCTGAATACCAAATACACGATTGACAAAACTGGCAAAGTAATCCGGAATCACGATGCATACGGCAACGCCTGGTTTGTGAGTTCCATAAAAAAAGTAAATACGCCCAATGAGGAGATAGAAGCAATTGCCAATACAGATCTGGCCAATAATGCGATCTTTCTGGCAAATGAATTTATGAATATCCAATTGGATACCGGATACCAAAAAAATGGAACCATTCAGCTGAAAAGTTATAGCCCAAATAATCTGATCTATCAGTCCTCTTCGACTACAAAGCAGGTCGCCGTCTTTTCTGAAATATGGTATGGACCAGGCAAAGGTTGGCATGCGTTTATAGACGATCAGCCTGTGGAGCACTTCCGCGTAAATTATATCCTAAGAGCATTGCAAATTCCGGCTGGTGATCATAAAATAGAGTTTAAATTTGATCCAAAAGAAATTGCCACAAACAAGACTGTCTCATTGATTTTTGGAAATATTTTTGGCATCCTTTTTCTGATTGCATTGGGAATGGGCATAAGACAGCTCATGTCTATTCCACTACCGGAAACTATTCCAAGCTCATCAGCAAATCAAAATACCAATCAACCATCTTCAACAAAACTAAATACTAAATGAGCCAACCTAAAAATCCCTGGCTCAGCATCATTACAGCCTGCCTTAATGATGGCAAAAACCTTAAAAAAACCATCCAAAGTATACGTGACCAACAAGCTGATTTTATTGAGTATATCATAGTCGATGGTGAATCCAATGATGATACTTTAAATATAATAGAAGAAAACAAACAGATAATCCATGCCTGGTTAAGTGAAAAAGATGAAGGGGTATATGATGCAATGAATAAAGGATTAAAAATGGTCAATGGACAATATATCTTATTTATGAATGCCGGTGATACGTTTTACAATACTAGTGTACTTAGAAATATAAAAGAACAACAACGGGATGAAGATGTATTATACGGCAATGCCATATTTGTACACGAAGACGGAAAGTATAAAAGCCCAAGGCATAAAATATTGCCTTCAAATCTTGATTGGAAAAGTTTTAAAAACGGAATGGTAGTATGTCACCAGGCACTTTTAATTAAAAAAACAATTGTCGAATCATATAATCTAAAATACAAAGTTGCTGCCGACCTGGATTGGGCTATACGAAGTGTAAAAAATGCCAGCCGTATTCGAAATTTGAAGTTTATCATTTGTAATTTTCAATTCGGTGGCATGTCTGATATTCAAAAGAAAAAGGCACTGCAGGAGCGCTGGCATATTTTGATTGATCACTATGGGTTGATTACTACCTTATGGTGTCATTTGAAAATACCCTTTACTTACACTGGTTGGAAAATATACAGTCTGTATAAAAAGTATACGATTAAACAGCAGTTATACTTGGTGTAATTAATTTTAAAAAAGAGTATCACTTTCTTATTTCATTCTGCCACCATAGCTTACAAATGCAACCTGCTTACTATCCGGAGACCAGGATGGAGTATTGATGGTCCCTTGTCCTCCATATAGATAAGCAATCGTTTTGGGAAACCCTCCGTTTACAGGAATCAGTTTTAAAGTTACCATTTTCATCGCAGGATGGGATGAAGGGTCTATATCATCAGGAAAAGAAATATAGGCTATCCACTTGCCATCCGGAGATAAATGAGGAAACCAATTGTTGTATTGATCAAAAGTAAGCTGTTCTATATTGGATCCGTCGGTCTTCATTCTGTACAATTGCATAGTACCGGTCTGACTTCCATTATAATATATCCATTGGCCATCGGGAGATCCTTCGGGACCATCTACATGTCCGAATTTAAAATTGGTAAGTTGCGTCTCCATACCACTATCGATGTGGCCTTTATATATATGGTAAGGTGAATTGCGTGATGTATCCCGGCGTGCAACGTAATACACTTCTTTGTTATTTGATGCCCACCCATGCAGGTAAGATGGTGTTTTTTCGGTCACCAACTTTGGTGTACCACCGGCAATAGGTACCACATATACAGTAGAGCCGCCGCCAAACATACCCGTACGATGGTGTGAAATACCTATCATTTTACCATCAAATGATATTACGTGATCATTATTGTTTCGATCCGCAAATCCGGTATTAAATTTAGTAAGTTCTCCTCCCGTTACAGGAATAGTCCACAATGAACCTTTGCTATTAATGATCAGACTCTTACCGCCAGGCAGGTAATTGGGAGCTTCAAACCGCGATGTGCTTTCATAGATCACTTTTCTATTACCATTGAAAACATCCAATATTTCCAATCGGCTAACCAAGGTATCAGCTGCTCCAAAATTAAAATTAGGGGATACTACTCTGTCCACCCGAACATTCCAGATCCGAGCCTCTTCAATTACATCAGCATTATGTGATCCCACAAACAGGCCTACATAAGGATTAGAACCAATATTATCCATGGTTACCGAGCCATAGGATTGCAAAGGTTCGCCCCAGTTTGCTATCCGCATGGTATACATTTTTCCCTTTCTTTCCAATTGAATAGTCCTTGCTTTCTTTTTTGGAAAAAACAATTCATCTTGCGGATCACGCATATAAGCACCACGCATTACTCTCCATTGCGCAACGGTGAGCCCATCTCCATGTATGGTAGCAGTGATGTGGGCAGCATCTTCTTGTAAGCTTTCGCGTACCATCCATCCCAGTTTGCGATGTTCTTCTTTCCCGGCGTGAGGGAAATCAAAATCTGCCGTCACTATAAAATCGCCGGATATTCTGCTTGCCAGGTAATGAAATTCATCCCGATTAAACCATATATTGTATCCTGCACCTTTTAATGTGTATTCCTGAGTGGAAGGATTATACATCGAGCTACCTTTTAATTTCGGATTGCCTACATCTACTGCCGTATCGAATATTCCGATTTTATGCAATTGCGCTGACATGAAAATAGCATTTGCCATTAAAATTAAAGAAAATGAAAATGTACGAATCATACTAATTTTTAAAACTAAATATAAATAAATTTTCAGTAATTGCAATCGATTGCATAATTTATTTGGATGAATTTTTCTTTTCTTTGTGAAATAATCGTAAGGGATTGAAACAAAAGACACATGTAACTATATATGATTTAGCAAAAGAGCTGAATGTATCCCCTTCTACCATATCCAGAGCATTAAAAGGTCATAGCAGCATCAGCCAGGACAAAATAAAATTGATCAATAAACTGGCTAAAAAAAGAAATTATATTCCTAATGACATTGCTGCCAATCTCAGGCAAGCCAAAAGTAATAATATCGGGGTAATCACTACCTGGCTTAACCGATACTTTCACTCTCAAATAATCAGTGGCGTGGAAGAGGAAGTGTCTAACAAAGGAATGAATGTAATCATCATGCAATCGCACGACCGATATCATGATGAAGTTGAAAATGCAAAAGCCATGATGAATAGCCGTGTAAGCGGATTGATAGTGTCCCTTGCTATGGAGACGGTAGACTACCGGCATTTCGAGCCATTTATTCAAAATCAGATCCCGATTGTATTTGCTGATAGAGTACCACCGGAATCCTTTAAATGCCACCGTGTGCAGATAGACAATATTAAGGCTGCCTATGTCGCTACCAAACACCTGATCGATCAGGGTGCCAAAAGAATTGCTCATTTATCCGGTCAGCATCACAGAGAAAACTACCGCGAACGAATATTGGGATATACCAATGCACTTAAAGATGCCGGATTGAAAACAGATAAAAAACTCATCTATGAATTAAATATCAAAAGTGTGGAAGAAGCCGTAGCTGCGGCCGATGAATTACTGACCAGCAAAAACCCTCCTGATGGAATATTCTGTACTAATGATAATATGGCGGTGGGTATCATTCAATACTGTAAGTCAAAAGGCATCAGGGTTCCGGAAGATGTAATGATCAAAGGCTTTAATGATGATCCAATAAGTACGATAATCGAACCTTCACTCACTTCAACCTATAATCCGGGTATAGAAATAGGTCGAGAATCAGCGAAATTGTTAATTGATCACCTGGTCAACAAGTGGAAATCCAAAGACTACAAAAATATAATGCTCGATACTGAGTTAAAAGTCAGGGATTCCACAAAGAGAAGAAAATGATTATTCTCGCCTATAAATAGTATTCAAAACTAGATTCTAAAATCCACCCATTTCCCAACCTGCTTGCTATAGAAAAAGCTCTTCTATCTTATCGTAATTCCGTTCCCAATCCAACCAAGAAGCTACCACTTCATTTTCTATGGCATATGGAAGAAAGATAAGGTTGCCATGTCTATCTGTAATTTCTCCCTGATCACGTAACCAATAAATTCTGGTATCCATGAATGAAAACTGATCATAAAAAGCAAAAGGAATGATAAAAAAATCTGCCACCGGCAAACTACTGTTGGGATCCGTAATCTGCGATCCAACAGATACGCCTTCAAGCCAGGATCTTATTTCTGCAAAATTGGGATTGGTCTGCAACAAAGCAATTTGCGGTATTCCGGCAGCAGCTAATATCCTGGCTGCTTGCAAATCGGGTACGGATAACACTAAACTTAATGACATTTTTTTTTATTCAAAGAAACATATAGAAGATCCTACCCAATCAAAGTCAGCATTGTATCTCACCCCAATCATTTTGCCTTTACTCATCCGGGCAAGGTTATGGACTACTCTTGGTTTTTGATCCGGTCGATCCCATAAAGCCATCATACGTATTTCCGCTTTAGCCGGAATATTGGGTGTAATAATGGCACTGTGGTAATTTACTTTTTTCTGCAATATCCATTCATTGGGTTCGGTGACCGATTCAATGTCTTTTGGGCTTACATCAATTTTGACTCCCATACCTGCATAGCTATACAACGGCTTCAATACATATTTGTCCAGGTCATCTGGTATAGACTTTAAATCAGAGATATAGGTAGTTTCCGGAACATAACGGCTTTTAATATAGGGCAATAAAAACTTAGAAACCCTGCAAAACCAATTTGGATGAGACGCCCAGCTGATATCCAGTTCTTGCCTGAGATCTACACTGCTTATTTTTTGATCAAAAAATTCATCGAAAATGAGTCGATTGTATATCCTCGATATTTTTTGCCATTTCCCATTTTTTTCATACATCAGATTTTTGCCATCTTGCTTAAGCTTGGTCACGCAGACAGCTTCAATGCCGTATAATTTTTTAGTTGCTGCAAAATCAATCTTTGTTTTTTGTTCATCAGGCTTATAATCCAATAAAATAACCTCTGATGGATCATGACCTGCTAAAAGAATATTACCCAGCCCCTGTATATGACTTTCCCGGTCCGTATTAATATAGGAATCCAGCTGTTCTGGTATCCCGAATACTTCGCGAACGATCTTTGACTTATAAATCATAAATGCATGTAGTGAAGGAAATCCCTGCATTTCGATTAATTGAGGCTCCAGCTCACCCTGATCATTTATGCATACCCCAAAGTCAAAAATCAATATCTGACTATGTGCATCATTTCCTGCAAATCTCAAATGCGATGGAATGGATTTTTCTGAAAATGAGTAAAAATCCGGAGTGGTGATATAATCAATCAAATCATTGCACGCATGCATCAATTTATTTTTAAATTCCCTCGGAACAAAGACAGGTGTCTCTGACAGTCTGAAATGCGGTTCTTCTCCCAGTTCCTGTTCTATTCTATGTTGAAATTCATTGTATTTCTCATTTGTAAAAGCAGTATTATACCAAGTCCTTATTGATTCAATCATAAAAATTTACATTGTATTTATTCTGTACTGCACAAATTACAATGATTTTACAAACCCACTAAAAAAATAAAAGCCTTTTTATTTTTCACCATAAAAAGCCTTGATAGAATCTTAAACTCAACTATCCTTGATTTGCTTTTGCTCCCGCAGAATATTTAGTCCGAAAAAATAGAGCAATACCAATCCAATAATTGACAAAGGAGGGAACCACGCTAAATTTTCTAAGGTCACACGACCTACTGATGATTCTAAGCCTTCTGTCGTGAGGCCAGTGGCAGATGCCGTAGCTTCAGCACTACCCTATCAACAAAATAATCGCCGTGACTAATAAACTACCTGGGATGTTTAGATTATGAAGGTCAGGCTGGCAAAATGCCTTCTTATAGCCATCATTCCGCAACAAATAACCATACCATTGAGGGTGGAGCACCCAAAGCATTCGAAATTCATTTTAGTCAGTACGGTACCCCCCTGAATCAGAACTCATAGATAGAATACATCAATCGATTTCTATTAATTATAAAATTAAAGATTTGCCGTTTTTTAAATGCAAAATCCATTAAATCAAAAATAGATCGATTCACCCTGAGAAGGGTTGTAAATTAAAATTACCTTTATGATAAATCCATGAAACGACTTTTCTCCAATCTTACATTTTGGGTACTTATTGCAATTGCACTTGGGATCATCCTTGGTCATTTTTTTCCTGATGTAGCACTCATGCCCGTATTGGAATCAGAATGGAAAGCTAAATTCATGGGCCAGGAATTAAAATTAGGTAAAACCCTGAGTGAGTTTTTGGGCTCCGGATTTATATCCATAGTCAAGCTGTTTATCAATCCAATAATATTTCTTACCATCACTGTTGGCCTGGTCAATATGGGTGATTTGAAAAAAGTGGGTACAGTGGGAGCTAAAGCATTGATTTATTTTGAGGTGGTAACCACTATTGCTTTGATTATAGGAATTATAGTTGCCAATATTATCAGACCCGGAGAAGGCGTGATAGCTGAGTCAGGTGCAGCAGATATAAATAAATATACACAACAGGCGGCCAGCTTCAGTTGGTTCCATTTTTTCAAGGACAATTCCACTATTCAGGTATTGCTTTTTGCTATTTTATGCGGCATTATTTTGAATAAGATGAAAAATAACGACTTCATCATAGATAAATTGAATATTGCTTCTAAATGGGTTTTCAAAGCTTTATTCAAAGTAATGATCTTTGCTCCGATAGGTGCATTTGGTGGTATGGCTTATACTATTTCAAGATACGGTATCAAGGCCTTATTGCCCTTAGGTAAACTCATGCTAACGGTATACAGCACTATGGCCTTGTTTGTTTTTATTGTTTTATATTATATACTAAAATATTACAAAGTCAGGCTATGGTCTTTTCTTAAATACATCAAAGAGGAATTGCTGATTGTCCTTGGAACCTCCTCATCGGAAGCCGGATTACCGGGTATAATGCAAAAATTAGAAAAAATGGGTTGTTCGAAATCCGTTGTAGGTTTAGTAGTACCGGCAGGGTATTCATTTAATCTGGATGGTACCACTATTTATCTTTCGATGGCAGTGATATTTTTAGCACAGGTGTATCATGTTCATCTTAGCTGGGGTGAAATGTTATCCATTATTGGAATTCTGATGGTGACATCAAAAGGAGCTGCAGGTGTCACGGGTAGCGGATTTGTAGTTTTGGCGTCTACTCTTACCAGTATCAAATCTATCCCAGTAGAAGGCCTGGCTTTATTGTTGGGAGTAGATCGGTTTATGTCTGAAGCCCGTGCTATTACTAATATCATTGGCAATGCGGTGGCGACGATTTGGCTTTCTAATAATGAAGGAGAATTTGACAGATCAAAATGGGATAAAATTCCGAAGTGATGTGCTTTGCAGAATGTAAGATTATGCTAATGAACTTCCTACTTGATGTCCACCTCCTTCAATTATCCCGTAGATTAGGCTTTAGCCTGATTGAAAACTGTTTTACCATTTTATAAACAAGGGCTAAAGAAAAAAATGAATTTATAATTTGAATAAGACACGTAATTTTCAACAGCCTGAAGACCCTTCTACCGAAAATTCATATCCCGTAGATTAGGCTTTAGCCTGATTGGAAACTGATTTACCATTTTGTAAACAAGTGCTAAAGAAAAAAATGAATTTAATAATGTGAATAAGACACGTAATTTTCAACAGCCTGAAGGCCGTTCTACCGAAAATTCATATCCCGTAGATTAGGCTTTAGCCTGATTGGAAACTGAT
>CAYNIG010000055.1:15176-21133 GCA_964396995.1 uncultured Saprospiraceae bacterium
TTCTACCGAAAATTCATATCCCGTAGATTAGGCTTTAGCCTGATTGGAAACTGATTTAAATATTGATCTAATTGGTTGAATGTACCGGTAAAGCCCTGATTCATACTTTCTGTCAAATTTTTATAGGATACTTTTTCAGCTTCGGTTGCTTCTTTGGGCCATCCTTCCAAAGTAAGGTTAGTTCCACCATCGATTTCACTAAATGTAATTCTGTAATTTATTTCCAATGGAAATTCCATATCAAACGGCGCTTTACAAATATTTCCGGCTTCATCAGAAAACGAATTAGAAAATTCGATTATCTCCGGTTTTTGAATTGAAGTGTATTTAAATAGTGCCCACATTTCAGTTTCAGCTGATTTCATCCTAAAGTGAAATTTTCCTCCCGGTTTAAAATCAAATACAGATACCGTGATTTCCATGCCTACCGGACCCCACCATGCTCCCATTGCGGAGGCTGTAGTAAATGCTTCAAAGACCATTTCTCTGGGCGCCTTGATTTCCCTGACCATTTTAAATTTATCTGGAGTATCCATTATTGATTGAATAGGTTAAATAAAAAGTATTAGTTAATTTTTTTAGATAGTCCTTTTTCCTTTTGCATCTTTTCAAGGTAATTTTCCAATGCATCCAATTTCTTTTCCCAAAATGTTTTGTATTGTTCCACCCATGCCGATACCTCATTTAATTTTTCAAGTTTCGCTTCGCAAAAGCGTTCTCTGCCAATAGACTTGATGGAGATCAGCCCACATTCAGTGAGTAATTTTACATGCTTGGAAACCGCCGGTCTGCTGATCTTAAAATGATCAGCCAATTCATTTACATTCCTTGTCTTTTTGGCTAACAATCCCAATATGGCTCTCCTATTGGGATCAGCTATGGCTTGAAATACATCTCTTCTCATTTATAAAATACGTAACTAAACGGTTACAAATATACATGTAACAATTCAGTTACGCAAGCCATTATTTTTTTAATTCTTTTTTTTCCAAAGCCTAATCCATTATCTCTATTTCCCGGACAATAAAAATCCTATAGATTGGGTTTGATTTCAATATGAAAAGGATATGTCTGCTGCTATTAAACCTTATCCCTCTTAGCCTGTCTTCTCGTGTAGTGCACGTAGGAGCCGGATTTGCCATTTCATCCCCGGCGAATTTACAAGGCCAACTTAAAGCAGGTGATACGGCGATCATCCATGCAGGCAACTACGGTGGCCCCTTTTATTTATCCAATTTCTCCGGCACTTCTTCAGCACCCATCATAATAAAATCTGCATTGAATGAAATGGTCCTGTTTACCGGCGGCACCGAATCATTTCATTTTTCCAATGTTTCCTATTTGGAAATCGCTGACCTGATTATAGAAAGACAAACCGGGAATGGAATGAATATAGATGATGGTGGATCGCTCACCAATCCATCCAGGTATATTACTATTCGCAACTGCATTTTCAAGAATATCAATGCCACAGGCAATAATGATTTATTAAAATTATCCGGCATCGATGATTTTGTAGTGAAGGACTGCATTTTCCAGAAAGGTTCACCCGGTGGAAGCGGAATAGATATGGTAGGATGCCACAGAGGAAATTTTATAAGAAACAAATTTATTGATCAGGGGAGTAACAGTATCCAGATAAAAGGTGGTAGTGAATATATCCATATTTCACAAAATAGTTTTTTAAACGGAGGAGCAAGGGCAGTGAATATTGGAGGCAGCACAGGTCTTGAATTTTTCAGACCCCAGAATGCTACTTTTGAAGCGAGCAGAATCATGGTATTTGCCAATATTTTTGAAGGCGGTGAAACACCCTTTGCTTTTGTGGGGGCAGTGCATAGTATTGTATTTAATAACACCATTATCAGACCCGGAAAGTGGGCAATGAGGATATTGCAGGAAACCGTAAATGCCAATCGATTTGAACCTAGTGGGAAAGATAGTGTGGTCAATAATTTATTCATCATAAATAGTAATGTGAGTACAGAAGTAAATATCGGGCCCAATACAAACCCTCAATCTTTCTTCTATTCCAATAATCTCTGGTATAAAGAAAACCAAAATAATTGGGCAGGACCTTCCAGTTTACCTGTCACCGATACCAAACAAATTATAGGTAATCCGCTATTGGATTTAAGCAGTTATAAAGCAGGTAATCCTGCTTTATTATTTCAAAAAGGGAAGACCGTTCGAAATAATGTAAAAGACTATATTAATGCGGATTTCAAGATGCCCCCATCGATTGGCGCTATTGAAATCACCTTGAACACTACTCCCGTTGGCGTTCTAGGAAAATCCACCACCAACGTTTTTCCTAATCCGGGAAAGGATCAAATTACAATTGAAGTGACGGACCCAGGCAGCTATATTTTATTTGATGCGGCCGGGAAAAAATGGCAAGCCGGAAAATTGATAAAAGGCACAAATAGTATATTTATGAACCAGGTGAATTCAGGAATTTATTTTCTCAAAATTGAATCGAGGAGTACTGAGATCATAAAGTGGATCAAAATATAACAGCCGGAATTAACATATTGTTGTCAAAAAGTTAAAATCCGATTAGATTCCTTCCTGCATATTTGCACACTTATGCGTTCCCATGAAAAGTTGATCATATTTTTATTAGCTGCTGTTAACTTCACCCATATCCTGGATTTTATGATCATGATGCCATTGGGAAATTACCTGATGCCTCATTTTAAAATCAGCCCTGCCCAGTTTAGTATTCTGGTTGGCTGTTATACCCTTACTGCGGCATTCTCAGGATTTGCTGCGGCATTTTTTGTTGATAGCTATGACCGGAAAAAGATATTGATCTATGCATTTGGTGGATTCTTGTTTGGTACACTTGCTTGTGGTTTAGCTCCAACTTTTGGCCTGTTGATGGCAGCCAGAATTTTAGCAGGTTTGTTTGGTGGTTTGATCGGAGCTCAGGTATTGGCTATCATCTCTGATATTTTTGGATATGAACGCCGGGGTGCGGCTATGGGTGCAGTCATGTCTTCTTTCGCAGTAGCCTCCACACTGGGTGTACCATTTGCTTTATACCTGGCGAATGCATTCAGTTGGCATGCACCATTTATATTAGTTGGTGTACTCGGGATTGCCATGATTCCACTATTAAATAAACATATACCCGAAATGAAAGAACACGTGAATACAGACGAAGTAAAAACAAAACTCAGAATACTGAATGAAGTAATTCATAATAAAAAGCAGTTGTATGCTTTGGCTTTTTCGGCAATCATTATGCTGGGGCATTTTCTTATCATACCCTTTATAAACCCTTTTCTTGAATTTAATAAGGGCTATTCCAAATCATTTACCCCTTTAGTATATCTTATCGGTGGACTTTCTGCTTTCTTTGCGTCCCTGATATTAGGAAGGCTTTCTGATCAAAGAGGTAAACTAAAAGTATTTCAATATTCTGTATTTGCATCGGCTGTGATGGTTTATTTTATTACTTGTCAGATCCCTGTCGATGCAAAAGCAGTAGTATTGGTGATGATGGGACTGTGGTTTACTGTAGCTACCGGAAGAGCAGTGACAGCACAAGCTATGATCAGTAATATTCCTCCACCTCACCAACGTGGCAGTTTCATGAGTTTTAATAGCAGTGTACAACAATTGGGAACCTCTGCGGCTTCCTTTTTATCCGGGATGATTGTGATCAAGACCACCGAAGGCCCCCTTTTACGATACGATTGGGTAGGCTATGTGTCCATTATTGTATTGTTACTTTCCTTGTATATGGGAAGGAGATTGTTTGAAGGTATAGATGATAAATAAACTCACCGGATCAATCAATCAACGTACATACTAAACACGTGACCTGTCAGAATATCATTCCTTATCTTTACATCCGGAAACATGAAGTATTGGCTTATAACCCTGGCAGTTTTTTGGAACCTTCCCGCATTGTGGTCACAAATCAACGTAAATTCAACCAGCACAGCGGCAGAATGCAACAGTACCGGAAGCATTACCATAAATGCCACTGGTGGCATAGCTCCCTATACCTATACCATTACCGGTAATAATTGCAACGAGCGCAATCCTCCGACACAATCATCCAATATTTTCTCCAGCCTCAGCAGCTGTATGTATACGATAGAAGTAAAGGATCAGGTGGGTAACAGAAAGTCCGTAGAGGTAACAGTAGGGGGTAGTTATCGTGGTCCTTTGCTGGATGTATCTGTTTCCGGGTGTTCCTTTAATGCAGTTGTCACCCGTGGTCAGACACCATATAAATTTGAATTAAGCAATAATGGAGGCGCCAGCTGGACTGTATCTGCTGAACCCAAGTGGGAAAAAATGCAAAATGGAAATTATCTGATCAGGGTCACCGATGCCTGTAATGTAACCCGATTGGCCAGTGCTACTGTAGCCCTGGACCCTATCCGCTTTGATCTGATACAAACGGAATTGTATACCCCAAGTGGTTCACCTTACAGGGATTCATTTACCATTTATAATATCCGCGGAGGAGTAGGTCCCTATAAAATATTTCTTAGAATAAACAATACTCTTGTGCCGGTAAGCAACAAAGGAAGATTTGCCTATAAGAATTTACCAGTTCGCACGAATTGCGATGATCCAAAAGTGGTAATACAACATGAATGTGGGGAGTATAGTGAACCCTTGAAAGTAGGGGTAGCCCTATTTGATTGCTTTTCCTACACCAGCGGTTCGGTGGATATTAAACACATCTATGGCTCAGGGCCGTATAAATACAACGTATATGTAAATGGTCAATTTTTTAAAGAATATACAACCGGTTCCATTACCGGTTTGCCCAAAAATGCCTTAGATTATTATATAGATATAAGAGATGCTTGCGGCAACCAGGTATTGGACTATTCCAGAGGCTTAAATCATACCTTCAGTTTACCCGAATTTAGTTTTAATACTTCAAATAACTGTACTGATTTATCGAGCACTAATTTGCGAGTGATCTATCCTGATTCGATCATTACGGGACCCAGACCCATTACCGTGAATTGTATCACTTGTACACCGGCGTATACCAATACTAGCCAGAATTTAAATTTTACTATACCTAATCTGAGTCCGGGAAAAAATACAATTAAAATCAGCGATTCGTGTAATGGATGGACCTGTTCATCCTCTTTTATTTTGGGACAGGAAATACTTTGTGATTCAGCTAATTTTTCGTTTGTAAATGCTTTTGTGTGCGACAACAGAAGTGATGGTCTTTCTTATTCCGGTGATACTATTGCCAATACCACCTTTACTTTAAAATCTGATTCCGGCACGATACTGAGTACAAACAAAACCGGTCGGTTTGGTAACCTTTTCCCAGGTAATTACATTATCGAGGCTGAGGCACCGGGTTGTCAGAAAATCAACTCTACTTTTTCGATCAACCCAACCATTGAAAATTTTGATATCAATTTATTTTCCTATTCTTATAATCCGTTTAAAATAGGCCAGCCATGCGGAACTATTTATTCATTGCAAGTCATAGGCAATTATCCTTATTTACTCCGTGACTCAACCGGAAAAACCATACCTCATTCCTATTTTGATGGCCGGTATACCTATTTCAATGAATTACCGGTAGGAACAAAATATAGTTTAAAATCTCAGCAAACCTGCGTGACCAGAGAATTTAATTTACCCCAGATTGATACCAAGCTTAAAATAGAGTCAATTCAATCTTGCCCCGCCAATGGCTCTATTACTCTTAGTGGCGGCAAAGATTATGGTGATTATAGAGATTGGTATAGGGATGTATATAATTTAAACTTACTGAATGGAAACAACCCATCGGATTATTATGAAATAGAAAATATTCCAGGTGTTTTTAATTTGGATACGGGGAGACATACTTATTTTAATATATTTCCTGAAAAGAAATATAAAATTAAATTATTTCATATGAATGGATCTTCTATACCGGGAATTCCAGACCGATGCCCGATCGATTCAATTGA
>CAYNIG010000056.1:0-21092 GCA_964396995.1 uncultured Saprospiraceae bacterium
GTGAAGGATCATCCAGGGAGCATGCCGCTATGGAACCCAGGTACCTGGGAGTGAAGGCAGTGATCGTAAAATCTTTTGCACGCATACACCAGACCAATTTGAAAAAACAAGGTATGCTGGCTTTGACTTTTTCTAATCCTGAGGATTATGATCTGATAAGGCAAGATGATGTCGTGGATATAGAAGGATTTAATTCATTTGCTCCCGGCAAAAATTTTATAGTTGTGCTTCATCATTCAGATGGTACTACAGATCGGTTTGAAGTGGAACAAAATTACAATGAGCAACAGATCGAGTGGGTGCAGGAGGGTAGTGCATTAAACAAAATCAGGAGAGAATTGGGAGTATCCTAGTCTTTTTCGAAATGAAGGAAAAGTATTGCTTCGATTTCTCCCATTTAATAAAGTTAAAATTGGAATTTTGAATAGAAGTGATAGCCTTTATTTGAGCACTTGCTTCAATACCCGCGCCGCATTTTTACCCATGATCATATCAACCTCATTGGTTGATAATCCTTTATTTTTTAATGATTCTTTCAATTTTGGGAATAAAGAATAACGGTCTAAGACAGGTTTAAAATTGGCATCCATATCTGTTCCAATTCCTACATGATTAATGCCCACTGCATCTACTAACCTGAGAATATTGTCTACATATTCTTCGAAACTTTTATTGAATCCGGATGGCCACGCACCAATAATTCCTCCGGTATACGCTATCAGCCTGGCATGTTCCATACTGATAGCCCTCATAGCTATAGGTCTGTCTGATTCCATTTGGAGAATACTATGGGACAACATGATCGGAGCATCCGTAATATTTACCACATCTTGACAGGTTTTGAAACTGGCGTGCGCCACATCAATCAAAGAACCAAGTTGATTCATCCTTCGCACTACAGACTTTCCAAATCCAGAAAGGCCGTTGTGAATTGGTTCAGCAGTTTGAAGGTCTCCGAGGTCATTGGGAGCATAATGAACCAATTGAATTGACCGGACACCATCATAGTAAGATTCATCTACTTTTTCTACCTGACCTTCAAGGAAATCACCACCCTCTACAGATGTATAAGCAGCAAGAGAATTGTTTTGTCTTAATTCTTTTGATTGGATAGCCTGTTTGATATGGAATTTTTGAAAATACTGTTTCAAGAAATACAATTGGCTTTTATATTCGGCCCATCCTTCACCTGGTTTATACTTTCCGGTAACACTCACACCGTTCATTCCTAATTTGATCAATTTTGTATCAGCCACCAAAGCAAAAAAAGCACCACTCAGTTTTGCTTCATTCATTTCTGTTACGGTTTTTTCAGGCATTAATGGGGGGCCAAATTCATCGCTTCCCTGGGCAAATAATCTTCCGGGATGTGCATGCAGATCAAAGGAAACAGATTTTTTATAATCTGCAATCTGCCCTGATCCTAAAATAAAATAAGCGACAGTACTTTTGATAAATTCTCTCCTGCTACTCATTTTTGTTTTCAAATCAATATAAGATAATTATCCGGGATGTAAATATTGCATTTGGTTTTATTTTCTTATTGTAAATTCAATAGATGAAAAAAATAGGCAAAATGAAATCAGCCTGGTTAAGATATAGTGGCTTTATGTATTTCCTTTTTTCTGCAAATTATTTATTGGGTATAAGTAATCCTGTCGAGTTAAAATGTGAATATTTGAACAACCCTATTGGTATGGACGCACCCAATCCAAGATTATCCTGGAAAATAGAAGATACCAATCAGGGCTCAAGGCAAATAGCATATCAACTCATATTGGGCACTGATTCCATTCAATTATTAAAAAATACTGGAAATATATGGAATACGAATAAGTTGAAGTCCGGAAATCAAATGGTATTTTATAAAGGTCCTTCATTAAAACCATTTACTAAATATTATTGGAAAATCAGGATTTGGAATGATAAAGGAATAATGAGTAAAAAAGAGCCTATAGCTCATTTTGAAACTGGTTTGATGAATTCAAAAAACTGGCAAGGGGCATGGATTAGTGATTCGCGGGATATAGATTTAAAACCTGCATCTTATTTCAGGAAAACCTTTACTGCTCATAAAAAAATAATTTCTGCCCGAGCCTATATAGCCGTGGCCGGTTTGTATGAATTGTATATAAATGGAAAGCAGATAGGTGACCATCGCCTTGACCCTATGTATACCCGATTTGACCGTCGGACACTTTATCTGACCCACGATATTACCCATGCATTAATACAAGGCCAGAATGCAATAGGGGTATTATTAGGTAATGGCTGGTACAATCATCAATCCAACGCGGTGTGGTATTTTAATAAAGCCCCCTGGAGAGCAAGGCCGGCTTTTTGTATGGATATCCGGATAAAATTTTCTGATAACTCGGAGAAAGTAATAAGTTCAGGCAAAGATTGGAAGACCGCACTGAGCCCAGTGATATTTAATAGTATATATACTGCAGAACATTATGATGCCAGATTGGAAATGCCGGGTTGGAATACACCAAATTTTAAGACACGGCCTGGAAAGAGGTTGTATTGAGGTCGGCACCGGCACCTGAAATTGTATCGCAGCTACTTCATCCTATCCGCAATGTTGAACAAGTTGCTGTGAAATCGGTACATAAATTTGATCATAAAAATTATGTGTTTGATCTTGGACGAAATATATCCGGAGTGAGTCAACTGAAAGTGTGGGGTGAACCAGGTACCACCCTTAGGCTAAAACACGGTGAACGAATTTATGAAAATAAACATGTAGATGTATCCAATATAGATGTCCATTACCGACCGACTGATGATACTGATCCATTTCAGACAGATATATATGTTCTGAGCGGCAAAGGACAAGAAATATTTATGCCCAGGTTTAATTACAAAGGATTTCAATATGTAGAAGTAAGCAGTGACCGGCCTATAGACCTTACTCAAAATAGCCTTGAAGGATATTTTATGCATTCGGATGTGCCGGTGATTGGAAAACTAAATACATCAAATAATACACTAAATAAAATCTGGGAAGCTACTAATAATTCGTATCTGTCAAACTTATTTGGATATCCCACTGATTGCCCTCAAAGGGAAAAAAATGGGTGGACCGGTGATGCACATATTGCTTGTGAAACGGGTCTCTATAATTTTGATGGTTTCACCATTTATGAAAAATGGCTTGCCGATCATAGAGATGAGCAGCAACCAAATGGAGTTCTGCCTTCCATTATACCGTCGGATGGATGGGGATACGAATGGGGTAACGGGCCCGATTGGACCAGTACTATTGCTATCATCCCCTATAATCTGTATTTATTTTATGGTGATAAGAAACCACTAGAGGATTGCTATAATAACATAAAAAGATATGTCGATCATATAACTTCCTTGGCTCCCGATGGCCTTACCAACTGGGGATTGGGTGATTGGGTACCGGTAAAGTCTAAAGCACCCGTGGAATTAACCTCCACTGCTTATTATTTTTTTGACGCTATGATTTTAGCAGCTACAGCAAAAAGGTTAAATAAATCAGAGGATCACCAATTTTATACTGTATTAAGTGAAAAAATTAAACGGGCATTCAATTTAAAATTTCTGAATACTTCAGATGGGATATACGGATCGGGATTTCAAACTGAATTGGCGGTCCCTTTGCATATGGGATTGGTACCGAAGGAGTTCATTGGGAAAGTAGCCGCCAATCTTGCAAAAAAAGTGGAAGAGGATGGCAATCATATTGATGTAGGTTTATTGGGCACTAAATCTATTTTAAACGCTTTAAGTGAAAATGGATATGCTGATCTTGCATACAAGCTGGCATCTCAGGAAACATATCCTTCCTGGGGATGGTGGATAAAAAATGGAGCAAGTACTTTATTTGAAAACTGGCCCATCGATGCAAAATCCGATATATCCATGAATCACATCATGTTCGGAGAAATCGGTGCCTGGATGTATAAAGCTTTGGGTGGTATAAAACCTGACCCTGAGAAACCTGGTTTCAGGAACAGCCTTATAGAACCGCATTTTGTAGAAGGCTTGGATCAGTTTGAATGTGAATTTGATTCACCATATGGTAAAATTATCTCATCATGGAGAAGAACAGGAAATGCTATTTTATTTGATTTGACCATTCCTCCAAATTCCGGTGCAACTCTGAAATTAAACTTTAAGCCAGGCCAACAAATTTTTCGAAATGAACTAATGCTGAACTTAAGACATGATCGGGTATTAAAAATTAATTTGAATCCGGGGAAGCATAGTTTTAAGATAAAATGATCAGGCATTACCTCACAAATCTATACGTTGCTTTTACTAAAAAAATATTCCTGCCCCCGTTGTCAAAAACATGATCAAAAAGACTGGTGTTTAACCCGGTGTATATTTCATTATTTGCATCCGGGCTATTGTTTTGGGACCATACCAGATATAATTCTGAACCTGGTTTGTATTCCCATCGGGCTACGAGGTTGGATCTGAACTGAATAAAATTAAAATTAGGATCGGCAAAAGAATAATCCATCTGGCCGTCTTGATTTTCATCTATCTCGTAGCCTTCATTTGAATTTTTTATTTGTAATGTGGTATAGGTATGGAACCGGTCATCGTAATTTTTATTTAACGGGTCTTTTACGTAACCAAATTTTGAGTAAATCGGCCTGGTGATAAAGGGCTGTCCATAGTATTGCAGAGTAAGATCAGGTGTGACATTATAATTTAAGCGCAAGGTATAGCGCATTGTTTTTTGCGTGACTTCACTTACGATTACTCTAGACTTATTTTCAAATGAAGCGTCAGCCACATATTGATCCTGTTTTCTGAAATTGGTACCATATCCGATTCCAATATTTATACTGATCGCATTGGATGGTTGGACTTGGATATTGGCATTGTAATTTTTTGATCGGGTAGTTTGATCAAAACCCCAAGCGTGAGCTGCATTAATGAATAATACGGTTTTTTTCCTTTGGTCAGTATTCAGATAAGCAAAATTACCAAGTCCTGCGGGTCTGCGCAGTGATGAGCCCCCACGGAGAGCATTGTTCGATATATCAAATGTGTTCCATGTCAATCCTGAACCAATTCTCCAGTTATTGGTAAAATTGGCATGTGCATTGGTATTGAAAGCATTGTAAAGAAATTGCCCTCCAAAATCCCATCTTGCCCAATGGTTGTAATTGATTCTTGCATTTCTGAATATGCCTATTTGCTTTTGCCATTGAATGCCTGCCCAGGTAAAGTGATTTATTTCATTTGAGGTAAGCATAAAGCCGATATCATTTAATTCTAACTCGGGTGATCGGTAGGTGATGCCGGTTTCAAATTTCAAGATCTCACCATGTTTACCGCGCGTACCACCAATTTTACCCAGTTTCAGTGTACTACCTGTTCCTGTGAGCGAAGTCCTATCTGCATCCACTTGAGTCTCTGAGGCATTGGTTCTTTGAAACAAGTGTTCAAAAGAGGTCTGAGTATCCAATATTTTTTCTTTTGATCCCTGCACCCGGCTCCATACCAGGTTTCCCCTCAGATACCACGCTCTCTCTTTCCAGAAGTGAACAAAGTCAATCCCTCCGGAATACGCGGCATCATGCAAAGTATGATTCAAATTTGATTGGCGATTGACACCGGTAAGTATGCCACCGATTATTGTTTTGCCTTGATTAAAATCTTTTTGTATTCTTCCTACTGTATAGTTTGATAATGGCTCAATAAGTTCTTTTCGGCGATTACCTTCGAGATCTATATCCGCATGTACTGATTTAGTAATGCTTTCTATCAAACCTAAGCTCCAGCCTTTTCTTGTTTTGCCGCTAAACTTAGCAGCGCCTAATATTGGGGTGTTGGATGGAATTTTTACATACTCGCGTTCAATTAAGTTTGGAAAGCCATGGGGACTGCTTCCAATTCTCCTTGAATAAAATAAAAGGTCGGAATCATAGTCACCCCCTGCTTCTGAATTGGTAAGTCGATAATCAAAAATGCTGTTACTTTCAATAAAAAAAGGCCTTCTTTCCTGGAAGAAATTTTGAAATCCATCAATTCTTACCTGGGAAGGATCTGCTTCCACCTGGCCAAAATCGGGATTGATCGTGAAATCAAGAATAAGGTCATTGGTAACTCCCATTTTGCCATCCATACCTAATGTGAGCTTATTATCTTTCCCGTTTGCAAATGGATTGCCAGGTTCTGCTTTATATAATTCAGTTTTGGCCACGGCATAAGGAGCTATTTCCAATTGTTTTCGTCCTTTAATGTTTTTAATACCATGTAATTCGCCAAATTCCGATACCCACGCCCCTGCACTTTGAGGTATATATTGCCAGGTAGATCTCTCTTCCTGGCGGAATAACCTACGCATTACCTGCAAACCCCATACTTTATCAGGTGCATCATCAAATCTCAACTGACTTAATGGTATTTGTATTTCAGCAGTCCATCCCAGGCTGTCTATAGTTGATTTGCCTCGCCATATGGGATTCCATGCTTCATCGTAATTTCCATTATTCGAAATGAACTCATCTCCGCGCACACCCGAAACAGAAAGTGTGAAAGAAAATGCAGTTCGTTTATCATTATAACTATCAAGGTGGATTTCTATCCAATCACCAGGAAAACCATCCCTTCTGCTCATTCTTTTTACTATAGAATCAGGTTCCGGATCATGGCACCGGTAACCCACGTAGAGGTAATCATCATCATATACAATTTTGAAATTGGTGGGATATGAAGGTTCTTTACCTTCTTTGGGCTGATATTGAGTGAAATCTCCCGCCCATTCTACTGCATTCCATGAAGCATCATCAAGTACACCGTCCAACTTAATATCACTGGTGGTCCGCTGTGTATAGTATTTTTTCTTTTCGATTAAAGCGGTCGCATTTTGAGAATAGGAAATTACAGTCCTCAATAGAAATAAGCAAAGAAAGAACAGTCGCATAATTTGGACAATATTTGATTAAAGACAATGCAAAAGAGTTAAGGTTACAGTTCAACTTCACCAGATACTTCCGAAACCGCAATTGGTTACATATTTTTAACTAATTTTTAAAGATAAACCCTGATGATCAGGATTTCCTGGCATTGAAAATGAAATTAAATGAAGTATTCAACTATTTATAGGGCCCGATCTTTAGGGAAATAATTATTTAGATAAATTCTAAATAAATCCTTTATCTAAAACTGTTAAATCTTTAAATTGAGCTGTTTTATTTTTGATCCGCGATTTAATCAATTAATATTCTAACACTTTTTTTTGAAAATTCAACATATGAATTGGATAGCTCAATTTTTTACTTCCTCACTCGGAAAAAAAGTAATCATGAGTCTGACCGGCTTATTCTTATGCTTATTCCTGGTAGTTCACCTCATTGGGAATTTACAGCTGCTTAAAAATGATGGAGGCGAATCATTTAATACCTATACCTATTTTATGACCCACAATCCGCTGATCGTGATCATAAGTTATACCTTGTATACATTTATCCTCATTCATACCGTTCAGGGTTTACTTTTGTATTTTCAAAATAAAGCTGCCAGAAAGAATACTTATGACAGGAAGTCTGGAAGCTCGTCTACGTTTGAATCGCGAAACATGGCTTTATTGGGATCTCTGATCTTTATTTTTTTAGGAGTACATATGGGAGATTTTTGGTGGAAAATGAAAACCGGTGTGCTTGAAAAGACGGCCTATGAAGGCTATGGAGAAATAGTCAATTTATATACCCGCGTGGATGCAGCCTATAAAGAATGGTGGATAGTCCTTTTTTATGTGCTTTCCATGATTATTTTGGCCTATCACCTGAAACATGGATTCCAATCAGCATTCCAATCTCTGGGAATCAATCATTCAAAATACACTCCAATCATCAAATTTATTGGAATAGTATTTTCTATATTGATACCACTTGGATTTGCCATTATCCCAATTGGACGATTTTTTTTCTTTAAATAAAAATAAATTTGAATTAAAATGGAATTGAATTCCAAGATACCTCCAGGCACCATTTCAGAGAAGTGGACTAAATACAAATCCGGTATTCCATTGGTTGCTCCACAAAATAAGCGTAGATTAGAGATTATTGTGGTGGGTACTGGTTTGGCTGGTGCCTCGGCTGCTGCCAGCTTAGGTGAGCTGGGTTATAATGTAAAGTGTTTTACTTTTCACGATAGTCCACGCAGGGCTCATAGTATTGCTGCTCAGGGTGGCATCAACGCGGCTAAAAACTATGCTAATGATGGTGACAGCATTCATCGTTTGTTTTACGATACCATTAAAGGTGGTGATTATCGGGCGCGGGAGGCCAATGTACACCGAATGGCTGAGGTAAGTGTCAATATTATTGATCAATGTGTAGCCCAGGGTGTTCCTTTTGCAAGAGATTACGGAGGATTATTGGAAAACAGGTCTTTTGGTGGGGTGCAGGTATCTCGTACGTTTTATGCACGAGGTCAGACCGGTCAACAGCTTTTAATAGGGGCCTATAGCGCATTGTCACGCCAGATAGCCTTGGGAACCGTGCAAATGTACAATCGCCATGAAATGATGGACATAGTCACCGTGAATGGAGTGGCACGAGGAATAATTGCACGAAATTTAATTACCGGAAAATTGGAAAGATTTGGTGCTCATGCAGTGATATTAGCGACTGGCGGATATGGAAATGTATTTTATTTGTCTACCAATGCGATGGGCTCAAATGTAAGTGCCGCATGGAAAGCAGTCAAACGTGGGGCATTGATGGCAAACCCTTGTTACACCCAGATACATCCTACCTGCATACCAGTCAGCGGAGATTATCAATCCAAGCTTACCCTTATGTCTGAATCCTTGCGTAATGATGGCCGCGTATGGGTACCAAAAAACAGTGATGATGTGCAAGCCATACGCAACAGGACTATAAAACCAACTGATATCAAAGAAGAAGATCGTGATTATTACCTGGAACGGATGTATCCGTCCTTTGGCAACCTGGTGCCACGTGATGTAGCTTCCCGAGCTGCTAAAAAAGTTTGTGATGAAGGAAGAGGGGTGAATGCAACCGGATTGGCTGTATTTCTTGATTTTTCCACTGCGATAATCCGATATGGAAAATCTCAAGCCAATGTAAAAGGTATACATAATCCTGATGAAGCAACTATTAAAAAACTTGGAGAGGCTGTAGTAAGTGAAAAATACGGTAACCTTTTTGAGATGTATGAAAAGATAGTGGGTGAGGATCCTTATAAATTCCCCATGATGATTTATCCTGCTATTCATTATACCATGGGAGGGTTATGGGTAGATTATAATCTGGAGACCAATATCCCCGGGCTATTTGCATTGGGAGAATGTAATTTTTCGGATCATGGCGCAAACAGGCTTGGTGCATCGGCCCTGATGCAGGGATTGGCTGATGGTTATTTTATCATCCCTTATACTATCGGCGCATTTTTATCGAAAGAAATCCGAACACCCAATATCAAAACGAATAGTCCTGAGTTTGATAAAGCAGAGTCAGATGTGCAAGACAGAATAAATCATTTGCTGAATATCAAAGGATCGCAATCGGTGGAAAGCCTGCACAGACAGCTTGGTAAAATCATGTGGGACTATTGCGGGATGTCGCGCACTAAAGAAGGATTGGAATTTGCCAGAGCTGAAATCCGAAAACTGCGTGACACGTTTTGGAAAGAAGTATATGTGCCCGGAACAGCGAATGAATTTAATCCTGAACTGGATAAGGCAAATCGGGTAGCTGATTTTATGGAGCTCGGTGAGATGATGGTAGTAGATGCACTCACCCGAAATGAAAGTTGTGGGGGGCATTTCAGAGAGGAATATCAGGATGCAGAAGGAGAGGCTTTACGGGTGGATGATCAATTTGCTCATGTGGCGGCATGGGCCTGGAATGACAGCGATATGAAATTGACTAAAGAGCCGCTCAAATTTGAATACGTAGAATTAAAATCAAGAAGTTATAAATAATGGATTCAAAGTACCTGGATTATTCCAGCCATTTTGAATTCGGTACTTAAAACATAAAGAGATGAATTTAAAACTTAAGATTTGGAGACAAGCAAATGATAAGACATCTGGCCGGTTTGAGCAATTCCAGGTCAATGCTAATGAACATATGTCTTTTTTAGAAATGATGGATGTACTAAATGAGGAGCTGGTATCCCAAAAAAAAGATCCTATAGCATTTGACCACGATTGTCGCGAAGGTATCTGCGGAGCATGCAGCATGGTGATCAATGGTAAGCCTCACGGTCCATTAAAAGGTACTACAACCTGCCAGTTGCATATGCGGCATTTTAAAGATGGTGATACGATTACAGTGGAACCATTCAGAGCAAATGCATTTCCTGTTGTGAAAGATTTGGTGGTTGACCGATCCGCATTTGATAGAATCATCCAGGCGGGGGGATATATCTCAGTAAATACCGGGCAGGCACCAGATGGCAATGCAATACCTGTAAACAGAGATGACGCCAGTGCAGCTTTTGATGCGGCAGCCTGTATCGGCTGTGGTGCTTGTGTGGCGGCATGTCCAAATGCTTCAGCTATGCTATTCACTTCGGCAAAAGTATCCCATCTTGCATTATTGCCACAGGGTAAGATAGAAGCAAAATCAAGAGCTATAAAGATGGTAGAGCAAATGGACCTTGAAGGGTTCGGCAAATGCTCCAACACCTATGCATGTGAAGCAGAATGTCCCAAAGAAATCTCTGTGACAAATATTGCCAGGATGAACAGAGAATATATGTCTGCAGTGTTCTCCGGTGAATAATACAATTGGAAGTTTCCTGCCTTTAGTGTTACTTTTGGATAATTAAAATATGGATGGTAAAGAATAAATAATGCAGTTATCAGTCCTCTATACCAAAGCACTAAACTTTCAATGGCTTAGCATTGAAGAAGGATCGTATTTGTTTAGAAATGCTCCTTTAGCTGAACTCATGGCTATTGGCAACCAATTGAGACAAAAACAAGTTCCCGGCAATAAAGTGACCTGGATCATAGACCGGAATAGCAATACTACTAATGTATGTGTCGCCAATTGCAAATTTTGTAATTTCTACCGAGTACCAGGACATAAAGAATCATACATTACCTCCATTGATACGTATAAAACGAAGATTGAAGAATTATTTAAATATGGGGGTGAACAATTATTACTGCAAGGCGGACATCATCCTGATTTGGGTTTGGATTATTACGCAGGCCTTTTCAAAGAATTAAAATCGCTTTATCCGCGATTAAAACTTCATGCTTTGGGTCCACCGGAGATAGTACATATTTCCCAAATATCGGGTACCACCTATAAAGAAACATTACAAACTTTAAAGGAAGCCGGACTAGATTCATTTCCGGGAGCTGGGGCTGAAATCTTAGTGGACAGAGTTCGAAATCTTATTGCCAGAGGAAAGTGCCTTACGGATGAATGGTTAGATGTAATGCGGGATGCGCACCGATTGGATCTCACCACCTCAGCTACCATGATGTTTGGGACGGTCGAAACTATAGAAGAAAGAATGGAGCATCTGGTGAGATTGCGTGAAGTACAAAATGAAAAACCAGCTCATTCCATAGGTTTTTTGGCTTTTATACCCTGGCCATTTCAGGATGAAGGCACTTTATTGCAACGGATCAACCGAGCCGAAAATCAAACTACTGCTGATGAATACATCCGTATGATAGCATTGGCCAGAATAATGCTTCCAAATATTAAAAATATTCAGGCATCGTGGCTCACCGTAGGCAAGTCTATTGCACAGATTTGTTTGCATGCTGGAGCTAATGATATGGGCAGCATCATGATCGAAGAGAATGTAGTGAGTGCGGCTGGGGCTCCTCACCGTTTTACAGCGGACGGGATACAAACGGCAATAAGAGAAGCAGGATTTATACCCCAATTACGGGATCAACAATATGTAGAAAGGGAACTGCCGAAGGAGATAATTCAACAGGTCGATATCCCAGTGGGTCTGCACGTGAATTGACCCTAACCAAATAATTCCCCTAACACATCCAACACCCTGTTAAATCCTTTCACCTTTATCTTGAACTTGGTCTTAGAGATTGATTTCATATTATTTTTCGGGATGAATATCTGTGTAAAGCCTAATCTCTCGGCTTCCTGTATTCTTTGCTCTATACGACTGATGGCTCTTATTTCACCGCTAAGCCCTATCTCACCCGCAAATGCAAAATCTTTAGGTATTGGGATATCCCGGAGGGAAGAAACTAAGGCTGCAACTACGGCAAGATCCAATGCAGGGTCAGCAATTTTCAGACCACCTGCAATATTTAAAAATACATCGTATGTAAAAAATTTTAAACCACCTCGTTTTTCTAGTACGGCCAGCAGCATGCTGAGCCTTCTCAAATCAAAAGTAGTTACCGACCGCTGAGCTGTGCCATAAATTGCAGTACTCACTAATGCCTGCACCTCTAATAATAAAGGCCTCATGCCTTCCATAGTGGCGCATACCACTGATCCACTTAGATTTTCATCGGTCTGGGATAGTAATAATTCTGATGGATTAGATATTTGTCTTAATCCATTGGATTGCATTTCATATATTCCCATTTCATCTGTAGAGCCAAATCTGTTTTTACGGGTGCGGACTATTCTGTAAGCATGGAGAGCGTCACCTTCAAATTGTAATACTACATCAACAATATGTTCCAATACTTTAGGGCCGGCTATTAATCCCTCTTTGTTGATATGCCCTATTAAAATAAATGGAATGCCGGATGATTTGGCATATCGTTGGATCTCTGCAGTGCATTCTCTTACCTGGGTTACCGATCCCTGGATAGACTCTATTTCGGGCAAAGAAAGAGTCTGTATAGAGTCAAGGATTACTATTTGTGGATTCAGCTCCCTTATTTCATCCAAGACGAATGGTAAATTGGTTTCGGTAAGAATGAAAACATTGTTTTGTTTAATTCCAATCCTATCTGCCCGCATTTTTATTTGTTCTTCACTCTCTTCGCCTGAAACATAAAGTACTTTATATTTTGTGTTCAATGCCAGTTGCATCATCAGGGTAGATTTGCCTATACCTGGCTGTCCACCAATCAGGATCAGAGAACCCGGGACAATTCCTCCTCCCAATGTTCTATTAAATTCTTCATCCGGAAAAATTAGTCTCTCGATCGGGAGAGGCTTCACATTTTGAAGTGGGACTGGTTTAGGTCCTTTTTTTTGAGCTCTCAATTCTCTCTGAACTAACGAAGATTTGTCGGAACTGTCAACTATTTCTTCGACATAGGTGTTCCATTCTTGACACGATGGACAATTTCCGACCCATTTTGGGGAATTTGCACCACAATTCGAACAAACGTATACCTTTTTCAATTTCATTTCGTTTACAAATATGGGATAATTACAAAATATTTTATTCTTTTGTGTGACTTCTCCAGTTGACATGCGTCATATATACAACAAAGCAACAGAAACTGCTATCATACAAATAAAGAGATACGGGCTGGAGTAAAGATTTCCAGCTTTAAGAATTGGTTTTTTGGGGTTTATACAGGGTGCTTAGCTGTTTATCAGTTTAGGTGCCCTGTTTTTTTTTGACAGGGACAAATGTACATTCCCCAACCAAAGGATAAAAAGGATCAGGCTCATTTTTTGCATCAAGGCAAGTGTGTGAAACAGGTAACCTGAATAATAAATTATATAAGTCAACCCGCTGCAAATCAAAGCCAAAATCGCTAATACCAGATTATAATACTCTTTCTGCAGCCAAAGATGGTAAAAAATTATACCCAGAGAGGCAGTACCCAACAACCCTGAAACATTTATTACACTATCATGAAATGGTGTGAAAATAAAAAAGGCCAAGACCATGGAGGTGGTACCCAAAGACTGAGTCCAAAGCCGAAAAGAGTGCTTAAAGCAGAGATAAATCGGAATCAGATAAAAAGTGATCGCAAAACTGACCGACAAAAATGCAGATGCGGCGAAAGCATAAATTCTTCCGTGATTGGGAAGGTCATTGATTGCATTTACGCTATAAAGATTGCATAAATAATTTTTTCCTATGTCAAAAGACATAGTATATTTTTCGATTGGGTTACCACCTGGGTATAGATACATAGCTAAACTGAATAGAAGAACTGAAAGAAATAAAAATACCAAACTGAGGACTCGTAATCCAATTTGTCGTGTTGGTTTCATCAGGATTTCATCTCATTTCTACTGCTTTATTTACCTGGGCAGAAATAATATCCACATCTTTTTTTATCAATGTCAGGAACTTGTCTTTTTGGTCAGGGAGTAATTTAACTGCGACCAACCAATATTGACCTGATACCGGGTCCAGTTTTCTGATGGGTACCATCTCCTGTTCCTTATATCGAACTAAAAAATCATGTAATGTTTTCGATGCTTTTAATTGTACTATATATTCGTGGTTAGTCCTGTTGTCGCTATAAGGAAGCCACCTTCCATCGGTAGCCATGGCATCTAATTTAGTTATCCATTTTTGCAGCGGTTCCGGAAAATTGAAATTAGTATAAATCGATTTTTTTATTTCGATACCATAATAGGTAATTCTTGTACTCGGGGCGTCTGCAATGGCTTCTTTGTATTCGTCTTTATACGTTTCCAATTTCAGTGATTCTAATTCTTTTTTGAAAGCCCTTAATTCAGTTTTGGAAAGTTGCATCGTAAATACTCCATTATTTTTCATGTTTTGTTTGGCATTCAGTTTCATCATTCCATTCTGGTATACAATCAAATCGTAGGTAGGGCAATATCCAAAACAGGGAGATTTTGACATTTCCACCAGTTTATCCGACGGGTTTGAAACCGATAATTGTTTTGTGCTGCATTGAAAGAACAATAAGCTCAATAGTCCTATAACAATATTATTCTTTATTTTGATTGTTTCCATATTTTGATCACTCTATGCTCTTTATTAAAACGAAAATACAAGAAGTAAATCCCCTCTGGCCAGTTTTTAACAAATATTTCTGATTGAGGCAAAATGTATATGCTTCCAGTTTTTAATACCTGCCCGACCGTATTACACACCAGATAATTGACCGGGTCAGATAGCAGAGTAGGGGATCGTACTGATATGAATTCTCCATTCATCTTGACCTGTAACGATTCCAGATTGGGTGACTTAAACTCAGAATTGCATCGGAGGGCTGGAGAATTTAATAATTTGGCTCTCGAAGTCATGACCGTATGAACCATTTTCTCGGATTGACCTATTGTAAAAAAATGCATGCACTCATCTGAGACAAAATCCATATAATTCATATACATATTATTTGAGTTGCATGATTTTTGTGGATACATGGGACAATCGAAATATGGGGCAGATTGCATTGGAGTATCCTCTATGTCATCATCTTCATTACAATCGCCGACATTTTGTCCCCATAAGTGTTTTAATCCCAGATAATGACCCATTTCGTGTACGAGGGTTCTACCTTTCAAATTTTGATATGGATTGGCATTAAATACTGACGGGTCGATTACTATTCCATCTTCATTTTTATTTTTTATCGCTCCCGCTATAGACGCCCTTCCAAACTGGTTTTCTAATTTACCCACCCAGACATTAATAAATAAATCTGTATTCCAGGGATCCTTTCCACCTTCCGCTGTGGAATGAATAGAAAAATTATTCTGATTGTTTTTTTTACTACCTACGAAAGTATGACTGGTATAGGTTCGGGTAATTCCGTTGGTTGGTTTCCCTTCAGGATCTGTAGATGCCAGGCAAAACCGAATGCCCGGTGATCCAATGGCTTTCCTGAATTCTTTTGGGACGGAAGTATTAAAACTATTTGCATTAGTAAAATCGATATTAAGTCTTTCGATTTGCCACGCAATCTGGCTGTCGCTCAGGTTTTCTACGGATTGATTCCACACTATATGCACTACCACCGGCAGGATGAGGATTGATCTTGATTCCAGCTTTGAAGGATAATTATTTTCGACACTTTTGGTAATGGAGTCGGTATTGGTATTTGTTCCACACCAATGAATTTGCGCGTGTAATCCGGTATAGCTATACGCAAGCAGGTGCCATACCATAGAAAGGATTATAAATTTGCCTGTTGCGTACATTATGAATATCAAAGATAATTCATTATTTAGCCTCTTATTTTGAAAAAGGAATTTGAATGAAATCTGACCTTCAGCATCCATTGATTGTGGTGAAAAACCTTATAGTGAGAAGGGATCAACAATTGATTCTTTCTGATATCGGTTTTCAGTTGTGCTCAAATGATCATTTGGCCATACTTGGCCATGCCGGTAGTGGTAAAACTACCCTGGGAAGGGCTTTGGCAAAAAAAATATATTTTGAAGGGGAAGTCAGCTTTTTTCCTGATCCCAAACCCAAAATTGTATTTGTAGAACAACAGCATGGCCTAAGAAATAAAGTGAATACCACCGATCTATACTATCAACAGCGATTTAATGCGCTGGATGCAGAAGATTCCATTACAGTCAAAGAATTTTTGGGAGATTCTGCAAGTACAAATGAAATTGTACTGGATTTGGGATTGAGTTATTTGTTAAATAAGCCACTAATTCAGTTGTCGAATGGGGAAAATAAAAAAATACAGTTAACCAAATACCTGTCTACAGAACCGGATATTTTAATTTTGGATAATCCGTTTTTAGGTCTTGATGCTGATACCCGGGCTTTTTTACATCACTATCTGGGCCAACTCAGTAAAAGGGGCATGATATGTATATTGATTACTAGTCCGGATGAAATACCGGTGTTTATTACTAAGATTTTAGAGTTAAATTCAGGTAGGCGCACCTTTTTTGACCTTAAAGAAAATTTTCCTCAAAAACGAACAGCTAAAACGCATTTTGGCTCTTTAAATTCAAGTTATTTTCCAAAAAAAGGCTTGGGAAATGATACTGGCTTTGAAATTGCCGTGGAAATGAAAAATGTTTCGATACAATATGGAGAAATTAAAATATTGGAGGACATAAACTGGACCGTAAAGAAAGGCCAACGATGGCATTTAAAAGGGCATAATGGGGCAGGTAAAACTACCTTACTCAGTTTGATCACAGGGGATAATCCGCAAGCATATGCCAATGAAATTCACTTGTTTGATAGAAAAAGGGGTACCGGAGAGACTATATGGGAAATTAAAAGTAAGATTGGTTTTTTATCACCCGAATTACACCTATTTTATGATAAATCGACCAGTCTTTTTAATACTATTGGATCCGGATTTTTTGACTCAATTGGTTTATTTCAACGGTTGAATGAAAACCAAAAGCAACTCATTCAGGAATGGTTATTTTATTTAGGATTTGAAAAATTTAAGGATAAATATTTATATGAACTGTCTCCCGGCCAGCAAAGATTAGCTTTATTGGCAAGGGCCTTTATTAAAAACCCACCGCTTTTGATTTTGGATGAACCCTGCCAGGGGCTTGATCAGTTGCAGAAAAGAGAAGTGTTAAACTTGATCGATTTTGCATGTATGGACATCAATAAAACACTTATTTATGTGAGTCATTATGACGAAGAAAAGCCGAGGAGTCTCTCCAAAACGATTACCTTAAAAGGGGGTGTGATCGAGATGGTCGAATAAACTTAACCGGATTTGTTTAAAAACTATAATTTAGCATGTTTACTTAAAATTGCATGCAGTTTATTCCACTTAAGATTTCAGGTTTGGAGAGTAGTTTTCAGCTTGGATTAGGCTTTCAGATACAAGATTATATTTCGGTGTTGAATGCATTCCCATCTAAAAGTAGTCTGATATCGTATGAATTCCTGAAAACGATTGAAGATTTCCCACCCAATGGTCTGCGACCTTTTTATGCTGCTCTTTATGATGAACGCCATGAAGTGATTGGATTTTTTCTATTCCAGATTAAATATTTTAAAGCCCATCAAAGTATTAAATTCGAACAGGATGAGGATCTATTTTGCAGGATACATCGCAGAATGAGATCTATAGTGGCAGGTTTAGTTGAATTCAATACATTGGTTTGTGGGAATTTACTGCTCACAGGCCCTTATGGATACCTGATTCAGAATAAATTTAAATCGCATGAAAGCCTGATATATCAATTTGTAATAGAAGAGTCACAGGGTTGGCTAAGAGCAAGTGGATATGATTGCAACGTAATTTTGGTAAAAGACTTTTATTCCACCCAAAAGATCCTGGATGAAAGTACTTTTCATTCCTTTTCTATTCAACCCAATATGATCCTTCACTTGAAAGAGGATTGGCATGAATTTTCTGATTATATGAATGCACTGCACTCCAAGTATCGCATCAGAGCAAAACGGGCATTTAAGGCAGCTGAGCCGGTGGTTAAAAAAGAACTTTCATCAGAGGAAGTAACCGAATTGAATGACGATCTATATGCGTTATACAAACAGACTGCCACCCACGCAGAATTTAACCTACTGGATTTGCATGCTAACTATTTTAAGGAACTGAAAATCAAGTTAGGGGATCGTTTACATTTTTTCTCTTATTTAATTGAAGGTAAATTAAATGCGTTTTTTACCATAATTGATGACGGCACCGATGCTGAGGCCCATTTTTTGGGCATTAATGAAGAGCTGAACAGAAAGCACCAATTGTATTTAAATATTTTATTCGATATTATCCGGTATTCCATTAGCCGGAAAAAGGGAAGGATTCGGTTTTCACGCACTGCAATTGAGATCAAAAGCAGCGTAGGAGCAAAGCCTTTTGCCATGACTTGTTATATTAAACACAGGCATGTTATAAATAATACATTTGTGCCTTATGTTCTGGACTTTCTTAACCAAAAACAAAATTTTATAATTCGGCATCCCTTTAAAGTGCCGGAAGAGGTGAGCCTGGATTTGGTAAATAATTGAAACTGCATAAAATTAAGTCAGATTTGACTTTGATTTAACCATTCCTTAAGTACGTTTTCGCTCTGTTGGCACGTTTTTTATTAAATTAAGAGTATGAGACCTTCAGAAATTAAAGAAAAAAATGACCAGGTAGTGGCACTGACACTCACTATCATCATACATGCTGCAATTATTGCCGCTTTATTTTTAGTAGCCGCACCAAAATCAGACAGCCACAAAACGGAAGCCTTAAAAACGGAGATGGTGGGCAAATTAAAATCGCCGGAAAAAGCATAATCTATAAATCAGGTTAATTTTTTTAGTGAGCACGTATTCAGGAAAATGAATACGTGCTTTTCTTTTTCAGATGGTGATCAAAAGGTATTTTTACATTTTTTAAACCAACACATATTTTGTTAGTATTCGAAAGAAAAGTGCTGAAAAATGGATTGCATGTGGTATTACACCACGATCCGGCAAATCCACTTGCTTCAGTAGATTTGCATTACAAAGTCGGTTCACGAGATGATTCTAAAGGGCAAACCGGTATGGCACATCTATTTGAGCACCTCATGTTTGCAGGTACTAAAAAGTTTCCCTCTTATGATAAGGTCATCCAAAATGCAGGGGGGGAAAACAATGCGTTCACCACTAATGACAGTACGAACTACCACATTACTTTACCTGCGGCCAATATTGAAATAGCTTTGATGGTCGAAAGTGACCGTATGCGAAACATCAAAATCAGCAATAAAATATTTGAAAGGGAAAAAAATGTAGTCCTGGAAGAATACAAAGAGACATGCCTGAATAAACCGTATGGGGACAGTTTTCATTTGATCAGTAAATTAGCGTACAAAATACATCCTTACAGGTCGCCGGTAATAGGAATGAACGAAAAATCCATATCAAAACTAAAATTAAGTGAAGCTATCCGTTTTTACAAAACCTATTATCAGCCAGCCAATGCAATACTTTCTATCAACAGCAATATAGATAATGTCACCCTATTGAGACTGATTGAAAAACATTTTGGCTCCATCCCATCCAATAAATTAAAGAAAAAAAAGTACCCTTCTGAACCGGCTCATACTTCCTTACAAAAAATGGTAGCTAAGCAAAAAGCACCTGCTGATGCTATTTATATGGTATTTAATATGGCCGACCGGTTGCATAAAGATTTTTATGTGGCAGATGTTATAAGCGACATACTCAGTAACGGACACAGTACCCGGCTTCTCAAAAATTTATTACGCGGAAAAAAGATGGTAAGTAATATAGATGCATATATTACGGCCAGCCTGGACCCGGGATTGTTTATAATCGAAGCCAAATTAATTCCGGGTAAGTCAATGAAAACTCTTGAGCGTAATATTTGGAAAGAACTTGTACTGTTGAAGAAAAACCATATACCCTCCCGTGAGCTCACTAAAATTAAAAATACTATTGAATCTTCCCTTGTATTCAGCGAGATCAATGGATTAAACCGGGCCATTACACTTGGATTTTTTGAAATGCTAGGCGATGCCAATCGTGCCAACGAAGAGGGAGCAATATATCAAAGCCTTACTCCGGAGGATGTGAAGGCAACTGCCCGAAGAATCTTTCAAAGAAAAAATTGCAGTATCGTGTATTATGAAAGATCGGCAGATGGCCAGGGCTATTTCGAAGATGATGAAGATGAAGACTGATTAAAGCTCGATAGATATCCGTCGTGATGAGCGGGTGTCCATTACCTCAATTTTGGTCACCCCTTCTGATTTGAGTTGTTTTTTTTGTATTTCGGATAGATTCAGAAGATGGTGATTGGCCTGCTCATTGATGTATTGCATTTTTCCAATGTTTCCGGAAGTTATGCCATAAGCTATTTTTACTCTTCGGTACCATTCTTCAAGGCATGCTCCATTGTGTGGAATGGCTTTCCAGTCTACATAGGTGCTTTGCCCGGAATAAAACTTGAATTCAGTAAATGCAGGTGATACTAAATACAGATCGTTTGGTTTGCTGGTACTTCCAATGGATTTTGCATGTTGGATATTGGGGTTCTGACCAAGGATCGGGTGTAATTTAAGGATGAAAACCTGAGCTGATCTAAATAGTATAAATAAGCCTGCTAAGCCGATCAGGATGATTTTGGGCATGGAAGTACAAAGCCATCCGGAAGTGAATCGAATAATTGCTATAAGGCTAAAAAGCTTAAGCCAGATGGTTGATTTAAACCATTGTGTTTGAATAGCTAATTTGGGCAATATGGTTAGCATGATCCCATACATCAG
>CAYNIG010000057.1:0-21084 GCA_964396995.1 uncultured Saprospiraceae bacterium
GTATTATTTTTAATTTAATTTAAAAAAATACTATACAATGAGCTTAAACAAAATAGTAAATATCGTTGGGGGTTTAGTTTTTTCGGTTCTTCTTTATAATAATGGCATCAGTCAGAATGCAGATTTATTTTTGCAATCCAGTGAGATGCATCATATCCTGGTTCAATACCAGGAGGATAAAGGTAGCATTCAGCGATTTTACTCCACCCAAAATCCCATGGAATCACGTGGCCAGGTTTCTACATTTAACTCACCTGTACGAAGAAAACGGCTGTTGGACCTGATCGATCTGAATTTAAAACAGTTAGAAACTTTACCATTTGATAAACTGAATATAAATAGTAAGGTAGATTATTTATTATTCAAGCGAAATTTAGAAAGTGAAAGGTATGAATTGACTGAAGAGGAAAATAAGTATAAACAGATAGTGCAATTTATTCCATTTAATGATCGGGTTTACAATCTGGTGCATTCCAGGGAACGCGGTGAATCGGTGGATGGTCATTTGGTAGCAAAAGAAATGAATGAAATAATCAAATCGGTGAATCTATCGATCCTGGATTTAAAGTCAAAACCCGCATACGAGAGCACAAAAGCAACCACGATAGCAGAGTCTATACAGGGCATGCAGGGGCTACTAAAAAGTTATTTCAACTTTTATAATGGATATGACCCAATATTTTCATGGTGGGTACCCAAAACATACCAAAGTCTTGATAGCGTGTTATCAAAATACAGCATGGAAACAGTTAAGCTCTCAAAGAAAGATACGGCAATCAAACCGGATAAGTCAGGGATAGTAGGAAAACAAATCGGCAGACAAGAACTCATCAGGCAACTTAAACTCGAATACATACCTTATACCCCCGAAGAATTAATTGATATTGCCAATAAAGAATTTGCCTGGTGTGATGCAGAACTTTTGAAAGCGACCAGAGATATGGGATTTGGTACAGACTGGAAAGCGGCACAGGAGAAAGTAAAAAATAGTTTTGTGGCTCCCGGGAGGCAGCCTGAGGCAATGTTGGAATTATATAATCAATCCGTGGCTTTTCTTAAAAAAAACGATTTGGTGACTATACCTCCAATAGCCGAAGAAACCTGGCGTGTAAATATGATGACACCTGAACGCCAATTAGTCAGCCCGTTTTTCCTGGGTGGAGAATCATTGATAATTTCTTACCCTACTAATACCATGAGCTATGATGATAAAATGATGAGCATGCGTGGCAACAATCCACATTTTTCCCGGGCCACCGTACACCACGAATTGATTGCCGGCCACCACCTTCAGCGATTCATGATCAACCGCTACAAAAACTATCGCAATTTTGAAACCCCATTTTGGACGGAAGGTAATGCTCTCTATTGGGAATTTTTACTTTGGGATATGAACTTCCCCCGTTCACCGGAGGATAAAATTGGAATGTTATTTTGGCGAATGCATCGATGTGCCAGAATTATTTTTTCTATGAAATATCACCTGGGTGAATGGACGCCACAGGAATGCATTGACTTTTTAGTAGACAGGGTAGGGCACGAACGAGCCAATGCAGAAGGGGAAGTGAGAAGATCTTTTACCGGTAACTATGGTCCATTGTATCAGATGGCCTATATGCTGGGGGGATTACAGTTTTATGCTTTGAAAAAAGAATTGGTAGACAATAAAAAAATGACTTTAAAAGAATACCACGATGCAATCTTGAAAGAAAATTCAATTCCTGTAGAAATGCTCAGGGCTATACTGACCAAACAGGATCTGAAAAAAGATTTTACTACCAGGTGGAGGTTTTATAATCCAAAAAGCTGAATCTGCCTTTACTATACAACCATTATAAAATGCATAAGATTTGTCGCAACCTGAAAATCATTTTGTGGACCAGCTCATTGATTTTCTTTTTTACCAAAATACAGGCTCAGCCCTATAAAGAAATCAAACTTTCTGAATTTAAGCCCAAGTCCATATTTAAAATACCCATCACTAAAATCGGGCAGGCTAAATACCCCGTTATAGACTTTCACTCACATGATTATCCTAAAGACCTTGCCGGAGTGGATGAATGGGTTCGGACCATGAATGATTGTAATATCCAAAAGACCATCATTTTATCTTATGCCACCGGTGCCAGCTTTGATTCTATTGTAGCTAAATATGCCAACTATCCCAACCGATTTGAAATATGGTGCGGATTTGATTATGGTAGTTATCCGGAGCCAGGATGGGTACAGCATGCTATCACTGAACTTGAACGGTGTCACAAAGCCGGAGCCAAAGGAGTAGGAGAACTAGGTGATAAAGGCCTGGGCGAATTTTATTCCAAACCAAACAAAGCAATTGGTCCTCATATCAATCATTCCGATCTCAAACCATTACTTAAAAGATGCGGCGAATTGCATATGCCCATATCTATACATGTAGCGGAAGATGCCTGGATGTATGAACAGGCTGATGAATTTAATGATGGGCTCATCAATGCTGGAAAATGGAAAGTGGATTTGAGTATACCGGGCATTCTCGGTCATGACGAATTAATAAATACATTGGAGGAGGCGGTAAAAAGCAATCCCGGAACAAAATTTATTGCTTGTCACCTTGCAAATAGTTGTTCTGACCTTGATAGGCTGGGTCAATTATTTGATTTGTACCCCAATCTGTATGCAGAGATGGCTGCCCGTTTTGGTGAAATTGCTCCCATTCCACGCAAAACCAAATCGTTTTTCGAAAAATATGCAGACAGGATACTGTATGGTACCGATATGGGTACCGCTAAGCACATGTATCATACCACGTTCAGAATATTGCAATCTGCTGATGAGCATTTTTATGAGAAGGAATTGTTCAATTATCATTGGCCATTGCACGGTCTGCAATTAAATGATAAGACATTGAAAAAACTGTATCAAACCAATAGTAAAAAACTGTATAAATAATTTTCAGAACAGGAGGTCGATCATTTTTTGTATGTTTTGTCCGGCATTAAAATGAGTGGTGATTATTTCCTTTCTTGAATTAATTTCATCTACACTTATTTCTTTGTCTGATATATCGATGATCTTTTTTTTCCAATCGGCAGGGCTTTCTGCTAAATGGATCACAGGAAGAATTTCAGTATAGGCTTCGCAATTTTGACTGGCGATGATATGCCTTCCCTTTCTTATTGACTCCAGGAGCTTCATTTTATATCCCGATGTCTGTGAAAATGGAGCGAGAATGAGTTGAGCATTGCACACCAGGTGTTTCATTACCTCCTCTTTCGGAGAAATTACAAGCTTGACATTTGATTTGTTTTTTACCTTATTTAATAATGAAACACTTGGTTTGTATCCGGCTATGTAGATTGGATATTCCAGATCATTAAACACATTATCCAGCAGAAACACTACTGCTTTTTCATTTTCCAGTATGCTGAGATCACCATGGTACAGCGCGTATTCGCCGATTCCTTGTTTTATTTCAATGGTATTGTCAATAAAGGGCAGTATGACCGTTGAATTTACATTAATGGATTTTAAATACAGATCATCAGCTGTTGAGATGGCAAATACAACATCTGCTTTGGGAAGTAGCTTTTTTTCTATCTGATCTGATTTTTTTGATTCATAGTTATAATAAAATTTTTTTAACGGGTTTGAATGGGTTTTGGCTAAATGATCATAATACTGCGATTCGATATTATGCATGCGGATGGCCTTTTTACGGTGGGTTAATACGGGATCAAAAAAATGATATAAAGTATGTAACCCCTCAAACAAAACTGGATGATCGTCTTTTGCCAGTAGTTTAATTAATTCTTCCGATCTGCGTGACTGTATGTACAGAGGCCATTCTAAATCCTGCAATTGCCACATTTTTTTTCTCGGCAACAGATATACGGACTTGCAATATTCGCCCAGCCTGGTTGGTATTGAAAATTCTTTATAAAATAGATGCAATATTACCTCTACTCCAGCATGGTAAAATGCTTTAATTCGATTAAATATTCCTATTACACTGCCCCTTTCCGGAGGATATGGAATGTCCAGACTGATAATATGCAATGTTTTTTTACTCAAAAATTAATTGCACAATGATACCAAATAATAGATTGGTACAACTGTTAAAATATTAACTACCGGATCCGGGATGGAAACATTATTCCATAGAGATTGGGCAAATAAAAATAGTGTTTAGTCGAAATCACCCTTGTGTTATTAATCTATACTGGATTGAAATTATATATTTAACTCTTTAATACTTAATTATGAAAAAAATAGGTCTTTTGATTTTTCTATTCATGGTGACAAAGGGTCAATCACAGATCAATGCCAAACTCATGCGTTACCTTGATGTATCGGAGTCAAACATCACATTTGTATATGGAGGTGATATCTGGATAGTTTCTAAAAATGGCGGACAGGCAAGCCAAATTACTCACTCTCCAGGTGAAGAATCCTGGCCCAAATTTTCACCGGATGGAAAATTCATTGGTTATACCGCCAGTTATAATGGTAATCAGGATATATATGTTATACCTATCGCGGGTGGAGTCCCGGTGAGAGTAACGTATCAATCTCATGCTGACCGTATGCTTGACTGGCATCCGGATGGGAATCAGATTTTATTTGCTTCCAGGCGGGAATTGGGACAGCGATCATCCATGCAATTTTTTACTGTCTCTAAAAATGGAGGCTTAGCCACCAGGCTCAATGTACCCTATGGCGAATTGGCAAGTTACTCTGAAGATGGGAATAAACTTGCTTACGTAACCAAGATCTCGGAAAACTATCCTTTTAAAAGATACCGGGGTGGATTATCTTCAGATGTATTCGTATTTGATTTAAAAAATAATACTGCTGAAAATATCAATAATACCGAAGCCATTGACGGGAAACCATCCTGGTCCGGGGATCATATTTATTTTATTTCTGACCGAGATGTTAATATGAGATTGAATGTATGGGCCTATAATGTCAAAAATAGAAAGACGGAACAATTAACCAAATTTAAAGATTTCGACATCATGTATATGTCTGCCGGCCCAAAGGACTTGGTATTTGAAGCCGGAGGTGCTTTGTATATTATGGATTTAAAATCTGGAAAATACAAAGAAGTGCCTGTGAGCATTTTAAGTGATCTATCTTTGGAATTGCCTCAGACCAAAGAGGTGTCAAGATCCATTGCCAACATTACGGCATCACCTGAAGGCAAACGCATCATTTTCGAGGCAAGGGGTGAATTATTTAATGTGCCTGTTGCTGAAGGTTTTGCAATGAACCTTACCAATAACAGCGGTAGTTTTGATCGTAATCCTTCGTGGTCGCCCAATGGCAAACAGATTGCTTATTGGTCTGACCGATCCGGCGAGTATGAAATATATCTTCAGTCACCCGACCAGACCGGCAGTGCCCGTAAGCTTACCAATCGCGGTAAAGGATTTGGCTATAATCTTTCCTGGTCTCCGGATTCTAAAAAAATAGCATTTATTGATGAACATAATACCATTAGTATAGTAGATTCCGCTGGTTCTATTACCGGGGTTGATCATACTGTAAATAATGTTCCTCATGGTGCTAAGTTCAATTATACCTTGGCATGGTCTCCGGATTCGAAGTGGTTGGCCTATACCAAAGCGAAAGAAAACAATCACTTCACTATAATGGTTTATGATACGGATGCAAAAATGAAGCATCAGGTAACCAGCGGATATTTTAATGATGATACACCTGAATTTAGTACAGACGGTAAGTATTTGTTTTACGCCACCAACAGAGAAATGTCTCCTGTCTATTCGGATATGAATGACGGTACCTGGGTGTATCCCAATTCGACTCAGGTGGTTGCTCTAAGTCTCACCAAAGATATCCCGTCATTATTAGCTGCAAAAAATGATACTTATGATGAGAAAAAACCTTCTAAAGACACTGGCAAATTAGCTGTCAAAATTGATTTCGAAAATATCGAATCCCGCATTACTATATTACCTATAAAAGCGGGCAATATTGGCGGTCTCGCTTCCTTTGATGGAAAATTGGTTTACTTAAGAATACCTAATGCCGGCTCAGGTGAAAATTCCAATTCATTAAATGTATATGATCTGGTAAAAAGAGAAGATAAACTGATCATGTCAGATATCAACCGGGTGGTGCTTACAGCCGATAGGAAATCAATTTTAGTGGGAAGCAGGGGCGCATTTGGTATTATAAAACCGGAACCGGGTCAGAAAATCGAAAAGCCTATACCAACCTCGGGTCTACAGATGAATTGGGTAGCTAAAGAAGAATGGAAACAAATATTTAATGACACGTGGCGAAGGCATAGGGATTTTTTCTACGATCCGGCTATGCATAAAGTGGATTGGAATGAAATGAAAAACAGATATGGTGCTTTGATACAGGATGCACGCACCAGGTGGGATGTACTTACGATTCAGTCACATTTGGTATCCGAGCTTTCTGCAGGTCATACCTATTCTACCGGAGGGGATCTTGAAAATGTGCCCCAGCGAATCACCGGATTTTTAGGTATTGACTGGGAACTGGCCAATAATTTGTTTAGAATAAAAAGAATTGTTTATCCGGCTGCCTGGGATACCGAAGTAAGATCTCCTTTCGACAGACCAGGTGTCGATGTGAAAACAGGTGATTATATCATTTCAGTAAACGGACAGTCTCTTGATCCCCAAAAAGATCCTTATGCTGCCTTCGAAGGCTTATCAGGACAGACTGTTTCTTTGATGATAAGTAAAACCGGAAAACCAGAAGATGCTAAACAATTAATCATAAAATGTCTTACCCAAAATGAAGAGGCTAATCTTAGGTATCTGGAGTGGCTAGAAAACAACAGAAAAATGGTGGACAAATTATCTGATGGACAACTCGGATATGTATACATGTCCAATACTTCAGGCCAAGGTCAAATGGAGTTAGTAAAGATGTATTATGGCCAGCTTGACAAAAAAGGATTTATTATTGATGAGCGATTTAATGGTGGGGGACAGCTGGCAGACCGCTTTCTCGAATTGCTGACCAAACCAGTAGTATATAATTTGCATTGGAGACATGGTAAGGACCAGACACAACCTGCCCAGGTAAATCCAGGTCCCAAGGGAATGTTGATCAACGGATGGGCTGGGTCAGGAGGTGACGGCTTGCCCTGGGCTTTCAAAGTATTAAAAACAGGACCGATAGTAGGTGAGCGTACTCTTGGCATTTTAGTAGGCCCAGCCACAGGTCATCAATTGATCGATGGTGGCAGCATTACGGTGCCCGACGCCAGGTTATACGATAATGCCGGGCATTGGTTTTGGGAAGGAGAAGGTGTTGCACCTGATATTAAAGTGTTGGACGATCCAAATATATTGGTCAAAGGTAGGGATCCACAGATTGAAAGAGTGGTGGATGAAGTGATGAAACTGGTGGTAACTAAACCTTTTAAAATGACTCCAGCACCAAAACCTGATGATCGTACTGCCAAAGGATTGGGCAATAACTAAGAAGGTTCGCAGTAAGTGATATTGATTGCAGGACTTGAATTGTCTCTGTTGATGCCGATTTGATTTGCATTTTCCGGAGATGGTTTCGTGGCCGTCCATTTTTTGGTTGTATTGGATGAAAATAATCAGGAATACCCGGGAGTAATTTAATCTTAGCTCTCATTTTAATATCCATATTTTAAAAATATAATCATGCCCTCAGTCAGAGTATGAATCTATGCTTACTTTTAGCAATTCTAAAATCAATTTCAGATGAAAAGAAGAAATTTTATCAGGCAGTTATCGTTGAGTGCTTTGACTATACCGGCAATTTATTCGGAAATTCCCAATAGAAGAAAGCACATCGGAGTACAATTATACTCTGTTCGGGTAGAAATGAATCAGGACCCAAAAGGTACTTTAGCCCGCCTTTCAAAAATGGGTTACAATCAAATTGAAACTTACAGAAGTAATAAGGGATTATTTTCCGGGTTAAAACCTAAAGAAATGGCTCAGACTTGTAAAGATTTGGGTATGACTCTTCGCAGCGGACATGTACACATCGATAAAGATTGGTTAAAGACATTGGATTTGGTAGCCGAATCAGGACAAGAATATGTGATTTGTTCTTCAATGCCTACCAACGGTCAGACGATAAGTAATTACCGTGAGGTAGCCGATACGTTCAATAAATGTGGTGAGCAGTGTGTGTCCAGGGGATTAAAATTTGGGTACCATAATCATGAATATGAATTTGACATGGTGGATGGCCAAATATTATATGATATACTTTTACAAAATACAGACTCCAAATTAGTTCATATGGAACTGGATTTGGGCTGGGTTATCGTTGCAGGCAAAAAGCCCGGAGAATATTTTTCAAAATACCCCGGCCGATTTCCTCTATGGCATTTAAAAGACATGAACCTGGCTGAGAAGCAAAGTACTGAATTTGGAAAAGGACAACTTGATATTCAAGGCATGCTGGATTCATATAAAAGAGCAGGAATGAAATATTTCTTTATTGAGCAGGAAGAGTATGGAAGAGATGCTTATGATAGCCTTCAATACGATATTGATTTTTACAAAAAAATAAAATGGTAAACCGGGTCCTGAAAAATAGCAGGTAAGAAAATGGTTTTCTTCCAATTCAAACTTAAGTATTGATTAACAAATGACAGGGGCGGTAGGGGGCATTTTTTCAATCGCTTCAGACAGGCAACCAGATTTGTGATTAATATCATTCTCGCATCCCTTTCTTATTGGTACCTTTGTATCCTAAAATTGTCACAAAATTAAAATGTACCGGCTATTTTTATTATTTGGGATGGTATCTTTTTTATCCTGTAAAAAAACCAATCCCAACTATCTGGCAGAAGTAAGTAATGCCTCTTTTTATCACGAAACCATGAAAAAGATTACAGACATCATGGTATACGATATTTTTTCACCGCCGGTAGCCAGTCGCATCTATAGCAGGGTTGCCATCGCCGGTTACGAGGCTGCTATAGCCGGGAATCCTGAATATCGGTCCTTAGGAAGTCAGATCATCGCCTTACCCACACTGCCGAAACCCGCAGAGGGAAAGGAATATGCCTATCCTATAGCCAGTGTGAAAGCAATGATCAATGTGGGCAGAACCTTGTTGTTTTCAGAAGACAAAATGAATGCCTATGAAACAGAATTAATAGAAAAATACAATGCATTGGGTGTACCATCTGATGTTTTAAAACGATCACTTGCTTTTGGAGACAGCATAAGTGCTGCTATACTTAAATGGACTGGCACAGACAATTACAAACAATCCCGAACCTTTCCCAAATTTTCAGTGACCCAGGAAGTGGAAAGATGGAAGCCAACTCCTCCTGCTTATATGGATGCAGTAGAGCCACATTGGAATAAACAAAGGCCGCTTACCCTGGACAGTGCCGCTCAATTTAAACCTGCTCCACCCACCGCTTTTTCGTTGGATAAAAAGAGTCAGTTTTACAAAGAAGCATTAGATGTGATGGAAGAAGGCAATTTAAAGGACTCAAACCACATCAGCATCGCTTCATTCTGGGATTGCAATCCATTTATAGTTCACCAGCAGGGGCATGTAATGTTTGCAACCAAGAAAATTTCACCCGGTGGGCATTGGATAGGAATTACAAAAACCATTTGTAAACAGTTAAATAAATCTTTTCTTGAATGTGCCGAGGCTTATACAATGGTAGCAATCGGATTATACGATGGCTTTATTTCTTGCTGGGATGAAAAATACAGGTCCAATTTAGTGAGACCGGAAACATACATAAATGAAAACATAAATCCGGATTGGATACCTCTTTTACAAACTCCGCCATTCCCTGAACACACCAGTGGTCACAGTGTAGTGTCCAGTGTTTCTGCAGAAATCCTTTCTTCCCTGATGGGGGATACTATTCCTTTCACCGATAGTGTGGAAGTTGAATACGGATTATTTCCCAGATCATTCACCAGTATAAAGCAAGCTGCGGAAGAAGCATGTATCAGCAGATTTTATGGGGGGATACATTATATGCCTGCTATCCGGGTGGGGGCTGAGCAAGGCAAAAAAATCGGACAACATGTCCTAAGTAGATTGAAGACCAGAAAGTAGAAAATTTAATTCTACAAATTAGGAATCCATCTGGGCACTTCTTTTTTGTAATGATGGTAATCTTCGCCAAATTTTTTCCGGAGAAATGGTTCTTCAATAAGGATGAGCAAGGCCGAACATATAAGAAAAAATACACCACACCAAATTAAAATGGGTGCTGATCTAAACCATAAACACTCACCAATCAACATAAACAATACCCCGGTGAGCATGGGATTTCTATTGTATTTGTAAGGACCTTGCTTTAATAGTTTTTCTTTTGAAGTCCAGGGAGCCAGGGTTCCACCGGCGATAGTGTTAAACAAATAATTCGTCCAGCAAAACAATCCTGATCCACAAACAAATACGAGAATACTTAACAGTTTTACAGACCAATATCCTGGAATGATGTGAGGGGTATATTGATGAATCATCAGAGGAATAATTACCAGTACTGAGCCGGGTAGCAACACGACATCACGAAAATGAAATGCTAAAGGAGTTCGTTTAGGTCCATGCTCACTCATTTTTCTCATCTTGTTTCTTTGGTTGTCTGCCGGCTTTCTTTAAAGCTTCTGTAAGTAAATACTCGATCTGACCATTCAGGCTGCGAAACTCATCCGCAGCCCATTTTTCAAGCGATTTCATGCTTAGTTCGTCTATCCTGAGTACAAACTTTTTCTTTTCCATCTTTTTATTGATGTAATGTTCCTGTATTTACGATTGGAGTGGCATCTTTATCACTGCACAATACTACCATCAGATTACTTACCATGGCCGCTTTCTTATCATCATCTAAATCAATTATATTTTTTGCAGAAAGATGTTTAAGTGCTAAATCCACCATGCCTACTGCCCCTTCCACTATTTTGGTTCGTGCAGCAACTACAGCTTCAGCTTGCTGTCTTCGAAGCATGGCCGATGCTATTTCAGGTGCATACGCCAGGTAACCGATACGGGCTTCAATTACTTCCAGCCCGGCCATTTGCAGGCGTTCGCGCAATTGTTCTTCTAATGCTTCATTTACTTCAGAATGAGCGGATCGCAACGTGATTTCATGCTGACCTTCATTAAAATTGTCATATGGGTAGGTACCAGCAAGCTGCCTTAAAGCTGACTCGGATTGCACTTTCACAAAACTTTCGTAATCAGTCACCTCAAAAGCAGCTTTGTATGTGTCCATTACCCGCCATACTACAATCCCACTTATCAATATTGGATTGCCCAGTTTATCGTTGACTTTTATTCTTTCACTATCGAAATTTTTGGCCCTCAGGGAAATTTTCTTCTTTACCATAAAGGGATTGGTCCAGAAAAAACCATTTTCCTTTACCGTACCCATGTATTCTCCAAAGAGCAACATAGCTTTAGATTCATTGGGGTTTACCAGGAAAAAACCGGGCAGAATCAGTATGGACGATAATATGGCAATAGAGGCTAACCAATGAATCTGGTAACCAATTACTCCGGTCATACTGCCAGCAAATAATAATAGGAATAAAGCCAGCATTCCATAACCACTTATTGGGTTTAAAATTTTTTCGTTTTTCATTTTAATATCATTTTGATATCAAATATATATCAATATCCGGATCAAAGTCAAGGCCTGACCAGTATTTTTTGTATGTATATCGACTAAATCAAAGTTTTAATAGATCAGTAATTTGTAATTTCGAATCCAATTACAAATCAGATGATTGATCTTACAGGTGGGAATGGGACTACTTTTTTGATTGTAATTATAGTGCTTACCATTGCCATTTTTCTGAGGTATGTTTTGCTGGCAGGTATTTTTTATTATTTATTCAATGTTCGGGGATATTGGCCTGATCGCAGATTAAGTTTTAAATCAATAAAAAAAAACCAAATTAAAAGAGAGGTTGGATTTTCTTTAATCAGTTCTTTCATTTTTGCTTTACTGGGAACATGGTTGTATTGGAGGTGGCAAACCGGCGGTATTGTGTATGATGTTGATTTCAGCCTAGCTGATTTTTTTTGGATTATCCTGGGTTTAGTAATGATTTTGATCCTTCACGAAACATATTATTATTGGCTGCATAGATGGATGCACCGACCGGAGATTTACAAATTTGTGCATAAAGCCCACCACGAAAGCCTGACTACTACAGCCTGGACATCGTTTTCATTTCATCCTATTGAAAGTTTTTTACAGGGATTACCCATTTTTGTCATGTTCTATTATATCCCATTTCACGTATTCAGTTTAGTATTAGCCTTGATTATAATGGCTGTCACCAGTGTCATCAATCATTTAAATACGGAAATGTACAGTAAACAAATGGCCCGTCATTGGTTGGCCAGGTGGTGGATAGGTGCCACCCATCATCATTTACATCACCATCAGTTTAAGTATAATTATGGGTTGTATTTTACCTTTTGGGATCATTGGATGAAAACGGAAAGTCCTGACTATCAAAAGTTGTTAGGTGAAAAAACAAAAAGCGGAAATACATGTATTTAATTAAAAAGATGGGTTGGTTGATTCTGGAAACTTTACTTTTTATTGTCATTTTTATCGCCCTGGTTGCTATTCAATATTATTTTATGAAATTTCTGGGTAGTACAATGTCGATTTGGAATGTTGAAAAATTAGATGAATCTACCAGTCCTTTTACGCTCATTCCTTCTTTTTTACCGGTTTTAATTGCTTTTACAGGAGCTGCAGTTCTTACCTATCACTTTATCATGAAGCATCCGTTTCCGGATCTTGGATTTGCGGGCAGGGATGCATTTATTTTGGCAGGAAAGGGTTTTTTGTTGAGTGCAGTGCTGATCATTCCGGGATTTTTAATAATGGTGATTTCAGGACAGGTAAAATTATTGCCTATTAGCTTCAATCCGGCTTATTTCATTGGTTTTCTTATTTTCTTTTTTATTCAATCCTCTGCCGAAGAAGTTTTTACCAGGGCATATTTAATACCAACATTCGAAGGAAAACTGGGCACCTGGATTGCAATCATCGTGTCCTCTTCGCTGTTTGGTATAATGCATATAGGAAACGATAATTTTACATGGATCGGATTTTTTAATATCGTTTTAGGCGGATGGCTGATGGCATTGCTCTTCATCTATTATCGCAATATTTGGATCTGTGCCGGATTCCATACCGGTTGGAATTTTATTCAGGCCACCTTGTTTGATTTTAATGTAAGTGGTGTGGATGTATATAGCCTGATCCAATTTCAGGATATTGGTTATGCTAACATTACCGGTTCCCATTTTGGATATGAAGGATCTTTAATTTCAATTATTGCTTTGATTTTGGCTTTAATATTAATGTTTAAAAAGATGAATTTTGTATTCAAGCCTCTGGTATGGAAGGCACCGGTACCGAATGAAAGCAATGAAGATCAATTCATGGGTGATTCAACTGCGATAGAAACAGGTAATGGCAAGAATAAATCAGAACAGGAATCAATTTAGTTGCACAGGGCCCTTGCCGCATATGTCCTGAATGATGGTACCGTTTTCAGCTAATTCCCGTATTTCAGCATGAATAAAACCTTCTACTTCCTCTTTAATTTCATTAGGATAAAAAAGATGGGGATTTGGTCCCGCATCCAATGTAAAATATACAGGATTGCCGGTGCGCTTGCGATAGGCTTTTATTCTATTTATTACGTGTAAGGTATTGGGTTGTATCAATAAATATCCGGGATTAGAACTCATCATCAGTGCGTGGAGGGTCATCGCTTCCTGCTCAGCTATTTCTCCAAAACGATGCACATTACCGGAGAGAAGAACCAGCGCCAATTCTTCTGCATTTTCCCTGGCTTGTTTATACCTGATTTCGGCATATGGATTGTCAACCATAAGGGCATGCCCGGCTGTGCTGCTTACTTCTTTTTCGCTGCTGTCGATGATCACTATATCATCGTGCATAGTGGCAAACACCGGATGAAATCGTTCATAGGCAATGGCATATGCGTCATTGCTATGTGGAATATGATCTGATCTGCCCCATACGGAGTAACATGGATATACAGATCTGCAGGCACTACCCGATGCCAATCGGGAGGCAAAGGATGCTTTTTGAAAAAACTCTTTATCCGTAAATCGCTGATAAAGCTCTTGCTCCAGGCTTACCATACATAGAGCCAGGGCACTCATACTGGATGCAGAAGAGGCTATTCCGGCAGAATGGGGAAAAGAATTTTTGGATAAAATTTCTATACTTATGTTTTCAAGAAATGGAAAATATTCCTTCCATCTTAAGAAAACGGACCTGATTTTGGCCTCAAATTTTTCATTAGGCTTACCATCCAGACTAAATTTTATTCCGCCTTCAGAAAATACGTTGCCTGCTTTATAAAATAGATGTGTCTCGGTAAATGCATGTTCCAGGGTCATACTGACAGAGGGGTTGGCGGGCAACTGATTGCCGTACTTGCCCCAGTATTTAATGATGGCAATATTTGACGGTGACCTCCACGCTATGTGGCCGGATTTGAGTTTTCCAATAGGGTTTGAAGCTGGGATGAGAAATTTGTTCATCAAACGTAAATATAGTTTATGTTTTAATTAAATGGATCATGTGGTGGTAATTTAAATATCAACTTATTAATATGCAGCAATTTTATATGTATACCCTATCCATTTTAAAATGTTTGCGGGCTTTTCCATATCTACAATCACATCATGTCGTGCTTGGGATTTCCAATAATTGAAAGGATCTGGTGCGGCAAGAGGCAATGACCTGATGAGGTGATCCAGGGCCACCAGCGCTCGCGCATTGACCAGGTTTAGTGAAATAAGCAGATGTCTTGTCTTATTAAGATCCAGATCAAGCTGTCTTAATTCTGCATTTTGAGTCTTGATCCTCAGGATTAAGTTTTTTTTCAATGCAACCAAATCCGAACAGGTATTAGGTAAGGTATAAATGCCATCCCGTACATCCTTATATAAGTCAAAGACATCATTGCATAGCTGATACACGCTGCCTAGAGTATATACCAACTCCTGCACGCCGGGAAATTTATCCGGGTTTAGCAATTGTAAATACAATAACATAGAATATCCGCCTTTGTCATACGTAATTTTTTCTAAGTCACTTTTTGATATTGAACTATTTGTTTGATTTTTGGAGCACAGCTGTGCCTCCATTACTTTTTCACAGGCATCTAAATAATTTTCTGAATTACTGGTAGTATTGATCAGTTCTGATTGTAATAGTTTTATCACTCGGGTTTGAAAAGACCAGCCATTAAACTCGTGTGGTTTCAGTGTAATTAGTTTGTAATCCTTTTCCGAGAGAGATTCCAGGTCAAACAGATCATCATAGAGTGGGGTTAAAATCCCAAAAAGGGTAGCCCTTGCTCTTTCCTTTTCACTCAATCTTTGAGAATAAATATACTTTAGTTGACTGCAGATAAGGGTGGGAATAAACAGAGCATAGTACCGCTTTATTTTAAATAATTGCTCATTTGAGAAATGTCCATCGCATTTTGTTTCAAGCGATGCAAGCCTTGGATTTAAGTATTCCTTGTTAAATTTTTGTTGAGTAAGGAGCTCTTTTAAAAGAGCAAATAAGACATTACAGAAAGTAAAAGCTTTCAAAAGAAGTGTCAGTTGTCGTTGCTTTGATTGTCTTCCTGTTTTGGATCAATTTTTACTGCTCTGATTTCTACCGATTTTCCCAATATCCTTTTAAAATAATCTTCCACATCTTCATTTTCCTGTATCGGAAAATCATCCAGCGTGTCTTTGAGCATGTTTATCAGGCGACTCATTTTGTCAAAAAGCTGTTTCAGTTTGTCTTCATCGCTGGTTTTCCAATAGTCGGTCTCATCATTCATTTCCAGTTCGTCAAAATATTTTTTATGGAGGTATTTAAATAACAATATGATCTGCTTATGCACAGCTGGTCCTGCAAACTGAGTTTTGCAACTGGCAGTATAGATCCACGAAGGGTCTTTTTTCCAATCTTTAGGATCAATCACCTGGAGGCAGGTGATATTGATCAAACGCCGGTCTCCATGAAAACAAAGGTCTAATGTCTCACATTCAGGCGGCGTAAGCAATAGTCCAAACAAATCACAGTCTTTTTCTAATGTACCCGGGGTTTCAGGGAATTCCCGATCCTCTAATATAGTATATTTCCAATTTAAGGTCTTTGCAATATCTACCGTCTCCTCTATGAATTCTCTCATAGTATGTCTGGTACCAAATTTGGCACTGTAATGAATACTAATACCCATTATTCTGAGTTTTTTTCAAAACTAAGTTTTATTCATTGATAATTCAAATTTTTGTTTGAGCAGTTTTTATCTTCGTTCATCATGAACAAAATTTACATAGTAATGGGTGTATCAGGAACCGGTAAAACGACTGTTGCTGAACATTTAGCTCAAAAAGTTCATTTGCCCTGCTTCGATGCCGACGATTTTCACTCCGACGCTAATAAATTGAAAATGAAGAACGGGATACCGCTTACCGATGAAGATCGGGTAGAGTGGCTAGAAAATTTAAATCAAAGACTCATATCAGAATCCAAATTGAAAGGTGCCATCCTTGCCTGCTCTGCATTGAAAGAACGGTACAGGCAAAAATTAATTGAAAACCTGGAAGCCCGGATTATCTGGGTAGTATTGCACGGATCATTTGATCTGATTTACGAACGAATGCAAAAGAGAAAAAACCATTATATGCCGGCTTCTTTGCTCCGTTCACAATTTGAGGCAATGGAATACCCCGAATACGGTATTCATGTTTCTATAGATCAATCGCCTGAAGAAATTGTGAATAGTATTCTTGATGTATCCATCACATAAAAATAAGATTCGAACAAATTTTTAATTCGCTTTACGATCTCGGTTTCAACAGGCCCACTACCTTATTCAATTCGGTTGAATAGGTTTTCAATGTATTAGCCACTTTGATTACATTCGTTTGAGCTTCTTCAAAACTTCTTTGCTCTATTCCTTCTCTGATGCCAGGCATGGTTTTTACCCCATAACCTGTATAAAATCCAGGGGCATAGATCTGGTGTTTGTACCACGGTCTCCTGGGTAATCCATCTTCAGATAATAAAGAACGCTCTATTTGATACAACACTTTATTTATTTCTTTTTGTTGATCAGGACTCTTTGCAATTGCCTCTTTGGATAGTTTGGCATATTCTTCCGCATTTGTTTTTAAAGACATCATCGCATTTTCAAGAGGACTAAAATCAAGATAAGGAACTCTGTTTTTTTCAGTGGGTACATTCCATTTTAGTTTTGGATCATGAGCAAGGAGATAGACTTTGTCCTGAAGCATTTTGTTTTCAATGTCTGTCTGTACCCTCATATTATCTATCATTGATTTTATTTCGTTCACATATTCATTCAAAGTTCGCTGAAACTCGTTGAATTCAAATGGCAATACATCTGCATTGGCAAGTCTCATCATCACCCTTCCGCAGGTCTTGGCCAAAGCCACTCCATATACAAAACCGGGATCTTTAAATCGGGTGAAATGATCGTAGGAATCATAAATGCTATGGTACTCTCCACCTCCGTCTTCACCATCAAAACTTATATTCATTGAAGCTATGCCTAAAAACTGTAAAAAACCCGACCAATCAGAACCAGCTCCCAGTGCCGATAGTTTAATATCTTTATTACCTGCATACTTTACGCGATCCGCAGCACTGGCATCCAGCATGGTTTTAGCATATTTCCTTTCTTTAATTGTTACATTCGTTTGTGGATCAATCACTGATTCTGCAATTTCATTGAAAAAAGATTCGAGAGTATGCGACCCACCTGCATGGATAAACCCTCTTCCGTTTCCATCGGTGTTTATATAAGCAACTGCCTTTTGCCTTAATTCTTCCGCATGGTATTCTGTCCATTCAGTAGAACCCAACAAACTTTGCTCTTCGGCATCCCAGGCACAATACACTACAGTACGTTTAAGTTTATACCCCCTTTTTATTAAGTCGGCTAATGCTTTTGCCTCATCCAATTCTGCAACCATTCCACTCAAAGGGTCTGCGGCGCCATTTACCCAACCATCATGATGATTACCCCGGATGATCCATTCATCTGGAAATACAGTACCCGGCCATTTAGCAATGACATTATAACATGGCTTTATATCCCAATTAAACTGGAGATTCATATGCACTTTATCGGTGCTGGGACCTACATGGTAGGTGATGGGTAAGGTGCCTCGCCAGGAGGGTGGTGCAACCTGACCTTTCAATGACTGTAATAATGGAAGTGCATCTTCATACGAAATAGGGAGTACCGGAATTTTCATTATAGTTTTAACTTCAGATCTGTCTAACCTTTTGGCATCTTTGGTGGCACCTATTCCTGGTGTCAATGGATCTCCGGGATACACCGGCATATCCATTACCGAGCCCCGTTGCACTCCATCTTTGGGTTTGTAAGCTCCTACAGGGTATACATCGCCTTGTGTGTATCCATCATCAGCCGGATCTGAATATATGAGGCAGCCTATGGCACCATGTTCATAAGCTACTTTTGGTTTTATACCCCGCCATGATCCTCCATATTTAGCAATTACGATTTTGCCTTTTACACTGATCCCCATTTTTTCTAATTCATCATAATCGGCGGGTACACCACGATTCACAAAAACCAGTTCTCCCGTAATATCACCATCTGCAGAAAATGCATTATATGGCGGTAATTGTTCGCTCTTTTGATTGGATGTTTTATCTTCTGCCAGGGCAGACTCTTCGAGTTTTAATTTATAAGGTTTGGTTCCCAATAATTCAACCAATCTTAGTTTTGGTGTTGGAAACAATACCTGGAATTCTTCTATTTGCGCCTGATACCCCCAGGACTTGAATAAATTAAGCATAAATTCAGCATTTGCTTTTCCATGGGGAGACCCTACATGGTGAGGATGTGAAGCCATAAATTTCATCCAGGTATCCTGATTTGCCGGATTAAGATAACTGTCAAAAAGCTTTTCAGTGTCCAGTTGATTTTTGGCATTGGATTCGGTAAATCCTTGAATTTTCTGAGCCCTGGAAAAAGAATAAAATAGCAATAAAAAAAAGACTAATTTTTTCATGTACGTGGTGAATATTATATTCATCTAACATACAACTTATTTTAAAAATCTTTCTTTAAAAATGCTTTTTTGGCTGTCAAAAGAGGAATTATTATCCAGGCTATATTGATAAATAATATGGATAGGAGGCCGGTTTGTTTTCCGAGAAAGTCTTTAAATACAGCACCACTGTATCCCATCATGGCACCTATTTCCATTTTTAGTAGTACGGAGATTCGATTGAGATCAATGGGATTAAAGGAAGTAAGTAATAATGTAAATTTCTCAAGCGGATAATCTGTAAAGAAAAATAATAACCATAATAATATTCCATCATACAATATGGCAAAATAAAACCAAGCCATCAAAGCCCAACCTATTCCTTTTGACTTGTCATTGGTTTTTACTGAAATGAGGTAAGAAATGCTGCAGGAAATTAAAGTAAGTAATGTTCCAACAACCAAAAGATACAAACCCAGTAATCCTGCCTTGAAAATGAGAAAAGGGATACCCACTCCTATATAAAAAGAAAAAGTCAATGCCAAAGCGATCCCAATAAATTCATTGAAAAAAATTTCTTTTCTGCTCACAGGCTGGCATAACAATAATTCCCTGAACTCATATGAATTATAGTATTGTATAGTAGTGAAAACCATGCTGATGAGAGGAGTGACCAATAATATAATATTTAATGTGGAAAGTAAAGCTTTGCTGTCATTTGGTTCCAGCCAAAACAGGCACAAGGTAATGAGTAACAATACCAGTGCATATGCGATAATTATTTTTTTTCTTATTAAATCAGAAATCAGATAACGGGATATTTTAAACATAGTTTTAGGTATTGATTAATGATTTGGAATGTTCATTTTTAATCAGATGGGTTATCATTTTGTTTAATTTGACTTCATTGGTTTCGGACTGCAGTTTTTGAATAGTTTTATTAAATATCAGTCGGCCATCTTGCATATAGATTACATCTGAGCAGAGCTCATCGAGGTCGCTGAGAATGTGTGAAGTAATGATTATCAGATTACCGGCTTCATTTACTTTTTTTATCTTGGTTTTCAGTATTTCTGCGGACAATGGATCTAATCCGGAGGTGGGTTCATCCAAAATTAATATTCCAGGAGAATAGAGAAATGCCAGCACGGCGCTTATTTTTTGACGAGTACCGCCGCTGAGTGTATACATATATTGATTGGCGATCGATGAGATTTGAAATGATTCGTATAATTCATAGTCCTTCTTGCAGTCTGCCATACGAATCTTTTCTATCAGTTCAAATACCTGATACACTTTCATATGATCAGGATACTTCCCTATTTGCGGCATATACCCGATATTCTTACGATAAGATGAATCGGAGTTTGTTTTTATCCCGTTTACAAATATGTCGCCCCCATCAGGTATTACTAATCCCAGAATGCTTTTTATTAAAGTGCTTTTACCACATCCATTAGGGCCTATCAATGCAATACACTGATCAGCCTGTAAAGAAGTATGTATATCTTCCAGAGCCTGGATGGTACCGAATCGTTTACTGAGATGTTCAATATTAATTGACTGAGTAGGCATGCATGGATGGATTGAGGTCAATAAAGTCTTCTGGCGTAAGCGTGGGGATTATTCGTTCCAGTTTATCAAATAAATGAATAATAAAACTATTCATTAAAATAAGTATTCCCTGATGTTGCTCCAACAGCGTTGACATGAAGCTAAGGGGACGATGAGGGATATCCCCGGTGTGATCTCGGTTGAGGTCATAACCGATGTACCGGTCCCAATAATTTTTATCAAAAGTATTTAGTATTACATTTCCATTCGTTGAAACATCAAAACTGTTGTTGATAAAATTATTTTTACTTAATTTGTTATCCATGCAACTGGCTTGTATTGAAATGCCCCATCCATTGTCTTCAAATATATTGTATTCCAGGTTTATTCTGTTCGAACCCTCCATGTCAATTCCTTTTGTGTTTCGAAGAAAGGAATTGCCACGTATTT
>CAYNIG010000058.1:0-20982 GCA_964396995.1 uncultured Saprospiraceae bacterium
ATACACATCAGGGAGGCAATCAGGTGATGAAGTATACACTTGGCTTGGCCATTTTATACAGTCCCTTTTTTTTAATGGCCCATACATTAGCACCTCTTTTTGGATTTGAAGCCGATGGGTACAGTAAGATCTATCAATTTTTTATTTCGTTTGGCAGCCTGATTTGGGCAGCTATCGGGCTGTGGTTCCTGCGCAAATTACTCCTTCGTTATTTTGGAGATCATGCCGTATCCCTTGTTTTGATATCCCTGGTACTGGCCAGCAATTATTTTGATTATGCTTCTATCACCGGTGCCATGTCTCATAATTATCTTTTCACCTTGTATGTGGTGTTGCTTTATTCGATAGATAATTATTATTTATATAAAAAAAATATATGGTTTTATATTTCCTGCATGACCATCGGGATGATGGTATTGATCAGGCCTACAGAAATCATAAGCTGTTTGCTGTTGATTGGTTGGAAAACAGATACCCTGGAAGCTTTGAAGACCAGAATACTCTTTTTCATAGGGACTTATAGACTTTTGGTATTAGGAGGCATTTCTTTTTTATTATTACCATTGATGCAATCTATCTACTGGAAGTACGTGACCGGAGAATGGATAGTGTATTCTTATCAGGATCAGGGTTTTAGTTGGCTTGAAGGACATCATATTTTGCAGGGCCTTTTTAGTTATAGAGCCGGTTGGATAGTGTATACTCCGGTAATGATTTTGGTTTTGATTGGTATGATCTACGCAGTATGGAAATCAATTCAAAATTCATGGTTGTATCTTTTATTCATTTTGTTGTCTTTGTACCTGACTTTTGCCTGGGATGAATGGACTTATGGTGGAAGCTTGAGCCAGCGGGCACTGGTGCAGCACTATCCGTTGATGTCATTTCCAATAATCATCCTGGTTGGTGATCTTATCACTTTTCAAAAATTCAAATACGTTCTATTTGTGTTTTTAGGTGGTTGTATTTATTATAATCTCTGGCTTACCCATCATGCTCACCGGGGGGGGATTTACGAAGCTGGTATGATGAATAAAGCCTATTTCTGGCAAACTCTTTTTAAAAATGAAAATAACCAGGAGTATAAAAAATTATTGGACACTAATGAGCCTGTTCTTTTATTTAATGATACAGATGCCGAAAAGATAGCTGATAAATTTTTTAATCCGGATAGTACCTGTGCTCAAAATGCTGGATTTAGTTTATTATATGATGGTAGTATACCTGCCGGAAAAATAAAAGTGGAGGTTTTGTTTAAAGCCGGACTAAAAGAATGGGATGTATGGCAAATGGCCCAATTGGTTGTCAAATACAAACAAGACCTGACAGATGTTAAAACTACTATAATCCGGGTACACCGATTTTTAAACGATAATGATGAAAAATGGATTGATTTGGTGACAACCAGTCCTTCTAAGCCATTTAGTAAATTGGAAATCACTATTTGGAATCCGGGGAATAAATCTATATGTGCAAAGGCTTTAAAACTGTATGCTAAAAAGTAATAAGTATGATGTTTGGGATTTGATATTTGCTTGCTTAGGTGGCTTGTTTTTTACCCATATTATACTTGGAGCAGAGAAGATAAACCCGTTTTATACAAACTGGCTTCTGTTGCCAGGCAGTGATTATTCTTACCATTATCTCGCCTGGGAATATTTTAAAGACTCTCCCTGGTCGTGGCCAATAGGTAAATTAGAAGGGTATGCCTACCCGATGTACAATTCAGTAATGTATACTGACTCTATCCCTTTGTTTGCTTTTATTTTTAAATTATTCAGAAATATTCTTCCACCCGATTTTCAATATTTTGGTATATGGTATTATCTGTGTTATTTTCTGAATGGATACCTGGGGCTTTTAGTGGCACGACAAATTGGTTTTAATCGAATTTCTGGCTGGCTGATTTCGATTTTCTTTTTTGGCGCTGTGGTACTCGTGGCACGGTTTGGACACGCTGCATTATGCGGCCAATGGCTGATTGTTTGGTGCTTATATATTTATTGTTGCCGGAAACACTGGAGTACAAATAAACTAATTGCAAATGTTTTTTCCGTAGTCATCGCAGGCAGTTTGATACATCCTTATTTGTTGTTTATGGTTTTTGGATTAAGCACGACTTTATTTTTTCAATTGTTTAAAGACAAATTAATCAAATGGAAGAAGTTTATGCTGCTTCTAAGCACCAAAATTACCCTTGCATTTTTTGGCTGGTATATCAGTGGGGCATTTTTATTCAAAGGGCAATTGTCAGAGGGCTTGGGTAAGTTTTCTGCCAATTTAAATACGTTTATTAATGCCTGGGATGTTGGATCTATTGGGCCACGTTTTAATTATTTTGATTCGGGTCAGGGTGAAGGAATTGGTTACCTGGGAATAGCTGTGATTGCCTTGTTTGGGTATTTAGTTATTCGTAAATTGATTTTCAGACAAATCCACGTTTCATCCATAACTAAAAATTATTTTTTAATAGCTTGCATTTTATTTTTTATTTTTTCACTTGGACCTAAATGGACACTAGGAAATTATTTGCTTATTGACTGGGGATACAACGATTATATTTCAAGGACATTCAGGGGCACAGGCAGATTTATCTGGCCACTGTATTATTATATTCTTTACTGGACTTTTTATCAGCTTCATAATATGCATAAAGAGAAAAAATGGGTAACTGGAATTCTGGTTATTGCCATTCTTTTTCAGGCATTTGATTTGAGACCTATATGGACCAGAAATAAATTTGTTGATCTCACTCCAGATCCATTGCCTTATGCAAATGAGATGAAAGCCCTTATTTCTAAAGCAGGTAAGGTAATTGTATATCCACCCTATACCTCTTCGATCGGGGATTTTGGTGATTATATCCATTTCGTAAATTATGCGCAGCATTTCAAAAAGCCTATATCTACAGGTTATGGGGCTAGGTTTCCCGCTGATATTGGCCATCGGTTTAGAGACAGTATAGCTGATCTGGGAGCGTATCTTAAAGATCACCCATTTGATCTGGTGTTGACCAATGTTGATTCTCTATCATTGCATATAAAATTGATCTCAGAATTAGGTGGACGGTCATACCAATTTGAGCGATACAGAATGTATGTCACAGGTAATTTTCTTGCCCAAAATGAAATTCCCATTGATACGATCTCTTATAAAACTATTCTAAGTCAAGTAGATACCAATTTTGTAGATTTTGTTATAAAAAATACAGGTAATTACCTCTTTGGAGTGGTTCATCAGGAAGGCACAGGCAGGCTTTCTGTGAAATCCAAAGAACTGCTTAAATCTTTTGGGTCAAATGTAGATTCGGTAAGGTTTGGGAATTCTTGGTTGTTTGGCATTCATAATCAGTCCGTTTTTACAGAAAAATATTCAGATTCAGTTTCGGTAAATGAAGTTCTGAGTATGGACTTTGGAAAACAAACTTCGGTGATAAAATTACTAAGTAGTGGACATAAAGTAAATGGTCACAAATCAGCCATCCAATTTGGTGATATTGAATTCATTATGTCCAGAAGAGGCTTGAATCTATTGATAGTTGATAGTGCCGGTACCATCTTGGACCAGGTAAATTTTGATACCTATATCTCAGACCAATTTTTTTCTAAATAACCAATTATTATTTATTTGGAATAAAATCACTTTTCTTAGACATTTTTCTACAAAAGTTTTTTACATTTAAGCAAACTTTAAATAAGATATGATAAAATCAAACATTACGGGAACTAAGCAAATGCTATTATTTGCAATGTTCTTCATTAGCAGCTTACTCTCTGCACAAAGGACCATTTCGGGCAAAGTAATTGCCGGAGATGATAATACCGGACTTTTTGGTGCCACTATTGTGGTAAAAGGTACTTCAGTTGGAACTTCATCTGATGTGGATGGTAACTTTACTTTATCTGTGGCCAGCGATGCTACCACATTAGTGATTTCTTCTGTAGGTTTTTTGACTCGTGAATTGGATATCACCACTGCTGATAATGTGGAGGTTACTCTGCCAGTAGATGTAAGTACATTGGAAGAAATAGTAGTAACCGGATATGCATCGCAACGAAAGAAGGACATTACAGGAGCAGTTACCGTAGTGAGTGCAAAAGACCTTACGGCTGTACCCACGGCAAGTGTAACTCAAATGTTGCAAGGCCGTGCAGCAGGTGTAAATATCGGCAATGATAATTCACCGGGTGGGGGTACCATGGTACGTATCCGAGGTTTTGGATCCATCAATAATAATAGTCCATTGTATGTAATTGATGGAGTGCCTACCCAGGGCACTTTAAATCAATTGAATCCAAATGATATTGAATCCATGCAGATACTGAAAGATGCCTCAGCGGCTTCTATATATGGTGCTCGTGCAACCAATGGCGTGGTAATCGTAACCACCAAAAAAGGTAAAGTGGGAGAACCTCAGATTACTTTTGATTATTATACAGGAACTCAGAGGCCTGGTCGACAACTGGAGTTACTAAACACGCAACAATTAGGTGAGTATTTGTACCTGGCAGATATCGGAGCCGGTAAAAACCCGTCTGTTACCTCACCGAGTGCGCAGTATAAATTTGGTCCTAATGGTGAACAAACCATCGCTGACTATATATATCCTAATGTTTTTGGGACCTTACCTGCCAATTATACCTATACAAATGATATCGCCGACCCTCAGTTGGGAAAGACAGCTTTCAATATTACCAAGGCAAATAAAGAAGGAACCAACTGGCAGGATGTAATCTTTGATCCTGCTCCAATCACCAATTACCAACTTGGGGCTAGTGGAGGTACCCAAAATGGTAAGTTTTCTATTTCCGCAAATTATTTTAAACAAGATGGGATACTCCGCTATACCAATTATGACCGCTATTCTGTAAGAGCCAATACTGAGTTTAAAAGAGGCAAACTTACTATTGGTGAAAATTTCACCTATGCCTATGATGAAAGACAAGGTATTGCCAATAATAATGAGTCTAATCCCATCATGTTTGCCATCCGGGTACATCCCATTATTCCTGTTTTTGATATTACAGGCGGCCCGGTAGAATTGGGAGGTACCAATGCTTCCCCTTATAATGGATTTGCTGGAAGCCGAGGAGTAAATCTGGGTAATGCACCCAATCCCCTGGCCAGGTTGTATCGTGAAAAGGATAATATCACCAAAGGCAACCACATGTTTGGCAATATCTTTGCAGAAATCGATATCATCAAAAACCTCAAAGCCAGAACCAGTCTGGGTATAGAGTATAATTTATATAACAGATCTGAATATTTTCACCGGGATATAGAGGCCGCTGAACCGCGAAACGCCAACAGTTTGAATGTAATCAACAATTACGATAAATCGCTTACCTGGTTCAATACTTTAAATTATTCAAGGAATTTTGGATCTCATAATTTTAATTTATTAGTAGGGACTGAAGCAGTGACCACCCGGACAGCTTTATTCTCGGCAACACGAAGTTCTTTTGCATTTGATGACCTTGATTACAGGTATCTCGATGCTGGATCGGCCGCCGGTCTTAATAATGCCGGCGCGGGAGATATACGCAGTGCATTATTATCGCAATTTGGAAAACTCAATTATGCTTATAAAGATTTGATCTTAGCTGATGCTACTATTCGACGGGATGGATCTTCACGGTTTTCGGCCAGTAACCGATGGGCTATTTTCCCTGCCTTCTCTGTGGGTTTAAGACTATCTGAACTAGAATTTATGAAAAAGATTTCATTGATCAATGAATTCAAAGTTCGAGCAGGATGGGGAAAGACAGGAAACCAATTGATTCCAAATGTATACAATGCGTACACTTTGTATGCTCCGGATCCCATCAATAACGCCTATGATATAAATGGTACCGGATCTACTATTGTAGGTGGATTTGACCTGGTTCAGTTTGGGAACTCCAATGGTAAATGGGAAACCAATACTTCCACCAATGTGGGATTCGATGCGGTTATCTTAAAAAACAGCCTGGAAATTGTGTTTGACTGGTACAATAGACTTACTTCAGATATGCTTACCCAGATTGCACCACCCAGGACAGCCGGTAGTGGAACCGTACCTTTTACCAATATTGGTGAGATAAGAAACAGGGGAGTGGATCTTGGACTTACATATCGCAATGAGATTGGCAAGCTCAGGTATCAGTTAGGTGTAAACTTTGCACATTACAAAAATGAAGTGCTCAAATTGAATAACGATCCTAATGCAACTGTTTTTGGATTTACCACCCGACTTCCTGCCATTTCAGCTACCAGAGCAGGTTTGCCTATTGCTAGCTATTATGGTTATATCGTTGACGGTGTAATAAAAGACAAAGCTGAAGCAGACGCAGCTCCCAAATTTGGTACCTATACCAGAGAGGGAACATTCAAATTCAGAGATGTCAATGGTGATAATGTAATCACGGCCGCTGATCGCACCATCATTGGAAATCCTCATCCTGATTTTACCTATGGTATAAACTTAAATCTTGGATATAAAAACTTTGACTTTACCATGTTTGCACAGGGATCTCAAGGAAATGAAATTTTTAATTACGTTCGATATTGGACTGATTTTAATACATTCCAAGGGAACCGATCAATTGAAATATTGAATGACTCCTGGAAAAAATCTGGTGATGTAGCCAAACTACCCCGGCTTAACTCAGGTGATGCAACGAGCCAACAGATATCATCTTATTTTATTGAAGATGGCTCCTATCTGAGAGTAAAAAATATGCAATTGACTTATTCAGTTCCTAATAGATTGTCCAAAAGAGTAGGTATCAGTAATGCTCAGATTTACATTCAGGGCCAGAATATGTTTACCCTTACTAAATACACCGGACTTGATCCGGATATCAATCTGCGTACATCCGGTACAGATAACCAAGATATACACATGGGTATCGATGAAGGTGCTTATCCGGTGGCTAAATCGTATTTATTTGGTGTAAGACTTGCATTTTAATTCAGATTCAAACATTTTAATTTTAAAAAAATGAAAAAATATATTTTATTATTCTTTTTTATCGGAACCTATATTTCCTGTTCCGATGATTTTTTTAACCTTAATCCTCAGGGAAGAGCCTCATTGGCTCAATTAAGTAATAAAAATGGCGTCAATGCTTTACTCATTGGAGCTTATTCATTGATGGATGGAGTAGGTGCCGGCAATACGGGTCGTCAATCCACGATTTCCAATTATGTTTTTGGTGGTGTAGCCAGTGATGATGCTGTAAAGGGCACTGATGCCGGTGATCAGCCAGAGCAGTCTTTTATTGAGCAATACAACTGGATTGCAGATAATACCTATTTTTTAGGCAAATGGTGGCATTCGTACGATGGGGTCGCAAGATGTAATGAAACTATTCAATTGGCAAAAAGCACCGATGTAAAAGACATGACCGATGCTGAACGAACCCAGGTTGTAGCTGAATCGCGATTCCTTAGGGGACACTATCATTTTGAAGCAAAAAAAATGTGGAACAACGTACCTTATATCGACGAAACCATTTATGTTTCTACCGATCCAAACTCTACCAAAGTTCCCAATACTGAAAATGTCTGGCCAAAGATTGAAGCTGATTTTGATTTTGCTGCTAAAAACCTTCCTGCTGTTCAAGCTCAAAAAGGAAGAGCTACTCAGTGGGCTGCCAAAGCTTACCTTGCTAAAGCGTATTTGTTTCAGAAAAAATGGGCTCAGGCAGAGACTTTATTGCTGGATATACTTAACAATTCAGGCAAAAAATTAGTTGCTAACTACCATGATAATTATCGTACCGCTACCAATAATAATTCGGAATCCATATTTGAAGTACAGTTTTCTGTAAATGATGGCACCAATGGTAGCAATGGTAATGCCGGTGATAATCTTAACTGGCCTTATTCATCCACTGCTCCCGGTCGCGGATGTTGTGGATTTTATCAGCCCTCGCATAATTTAGTAAATGCATTTAAGACTGATGATAAAGGGTTGCCTTTTATAGGTACTGCCGCTGATGGCACATTAGATACTTATAATAAAATAGACCTTCCAAATGATCAGGGTATTGGTGCCAGTGCCGCATTTACTTTGGACAAGACTATTCCTGTAGATCCCCGTTTAGATTGGACGGTTGGACGCCGGGGAGTGAATTTCCTTGATTGGGGACCAATGCCGGGATCCACCTGGATCAGAGACCAGGCTTATGCAGGACCATTTACGGGTAAAAAATGGATGTATTATCTCGCAGAAGAAGGAAGTACTACACACTCTACCAGCAAGAGGAATGTAAATAACAATTATCGCTTGATTAAACTTTCGCATGTGATACTTTGGTTAGCAGAGTGTGAGGTGGAGTTAAATAAACTTGCTCAGGCTGAAGAACATGTCAATATGCTTCGTAATCGTGCAAAAAATGGTACTAAACAAGATGCTACAGTAAATAACAAAGTGGAACCTTACCCTGCGGGTACGTTTGCTTCACAAGGGGCTGACTTTGCACGCAATGCAGTGCGAATGGAACAACGACTCGAATTTGCTATGGAAGGTCATCGATTCTTTGACCTGGTTAGATGGGGCATTGCAGAAAAAGTACTGAATAAGTATGCAGCAGAGGAAGCCGTACCCGGTACGGAGCCTTCAGGCCGTAAGTTTAATAAAAGAGGTTACATGGCTGGCAAGGTTTTCGCTGCTAAAAATAATTATTATCCACTACCTCAGGATGAAATTTTGAATAGTCAAAAAGATGGAAAACCAACTTTAGTGCAAAATCCGGGATATTAATCTCTGTATAAATCCTATACACTAGCCTCTTCATTGAAAATCAATTGGAGAGGCTTTTTAATTTATGGAGATAGCTAATTGCTGAGATCAAATTGGGCATTAAAAATATTGGCCGATTTGCGTTAAAACGCAATGGGTCATATTATGATTTTATTTCATTCGATATTAAACTACTATTTTCGCCTTTTCAATGTCAGAACTTATCACCAAAATTGACTATCTGGCCGATCTGAATCAGGCTCAGAGAGATGCAGTCACTGCCACGGATGGCCCAATCATGGTTATAGCCGGACCAGGAAGTGGAAAGACCAGAGTGCTTACCTACCGAGTATCGTATTTGATAGAACAGGGAGTGGCTCCCTGGACCATTTTAGCCTTGACCTTTACCAACAAATCAGCCAAAGAAATGAAAGAGAGAATTGAGGCAGTGGTGGGAAATAAAGCAAAATATGTCTGGGCTGGAACATATCATTCCATATTTGCTAAAATACTCAGGATTGAAGCGGCTAAGATAGGTTATACCCCTAATTTTACGATTTACGACAGTGATGATACCAAGAGCCTGATAGGAGATATCATTTCTGAGCTGCAGTTGGATAAGCAGGTGTATGTCCCTGGTCAAATACGCAGCAGAATATCTTCAGCCAAATCCAATCTCATCTCACCAAAAGCATATACCCAGCATGACGAGCTGGTACAGCAGGACAAGATGAATAAAATACCTCTTTTTCCTGTCATATATGAAAGATATGTGAATAGATGTCTTAAAGCCGGGGCAATGGACTTTGACGATCTGTTGTACCAGATGTACATTTTGCTTTATCGTAATCCGGATAATGTAAAAGAAAAATATCAAAAACAATTTCAATACGTATTGGTAGATGAGTTTCAGGATACCAATTACCTTCAGTATGCTATTGTAAAGCAGTTAATAGAATATCCGGGTAGTAACCGCAATCTATGTATAGTGGGGGATGATGCTCAAAGCATTTATGCCTTCAGAGGGGCTACTATCAGGAATATACTGGACTTCGAAAAGGACTATCCTGATCACCAAAAATTTAAACTTGAGCAAAACTACCGCTCTACGGAGCATATTGTAAATGCGGCCAACCAGGTCATACGTAATAATAAAAATCAGATTGAGAAGACTCTTTGGACCCATGAGAATGGTGGTAGTAAAATCAGGCTAATGAAAGCGGTGTCTGATATTGAAGAAGGTAAAAGAGTAGCCGATGGAATAGTAGAATGGAAAAACCGGGCAGGTTTGAACAACGGAGCGTTTGCTGTACTGTATCGAACCAATGCACAGTCACGGATAATAGAAGAACAATTGAGAAGAGCCAATATTCCTTATAAAGTATTTGGAGGCCTTTCCTTCTACCAGCGTAAAGAAATCAAAGATTTTATAGGTTATCTCAGAGTGGCAACCAATCCGAGCGACGAAGAAGCACTTAAAAGAATAATAAATTATCCCCGGAGAGGTATTGGCGATAGTACTATACAAAAAGCGTTGGATTATGCTAATGAACATCAGGTCTCACTTTGGGAAGCTTTACATAATCCCGATATTGCTGGCAGATCGGTGAATGCCATAAGGCAGTTTTTAAAAATAATGCACGATTGCATCAAACAAGCCAATGAAACCGATGCCTATGCAGCAGCCATGTTTATTGGCAAACACAGCGGATTGCTGGAAGCCTTGAAAGGGGATAAAACTCAGGAAGGCGTAGGCAGAATGGAAAACGTAAATGCACTTTTGGACGGAATACAGGAATACATCGAAAATGATGAATCCATCACGGAAGGAGATGAAAATAGCAATAGAAATCTTTCCGATTATTTGCAGACCATTTCATTACTCACGGATCAGGATGAAGAAATAAAGAATACCGATTTTGTCACGCTGATGTCAGTACATGCTGCAAAGGGATTAGAATTTCATACTGTATTTATTGTAGGTATGGAAGAAAATCTTTTCCCAAGTTATATGAGCATGGCTGACCCTGATCAATTGGAAGAAGAAAGAAGATTGTTTTATGTAGCTATCACAAGGGCAAAACGGCAACTGGTGATGACTTATGCAGCCATGCGATATCAGTTTGGACAGGCCCGTTATAATGATCCCAGCAGGTTTCTGGAGGAGATCGATGGTAAACATATAGATTCCTCCGTAACGCTTCGAAATGAAGGCCATTTCAAAGATGGCCCGCGGTTATTATCTACGATACCGAAATTGGGCAATGCTCTGCGTACCAATCAGACGGCAGTCGACTTAAAAGACTTTAAAGCGGACCCTTCAGAGCAAATACAAGCAGGTATGGAAGTATTGCATATGAAATTTGGAGCAGGAAAAGTATTGCATATAGATGGTGCAAGAGACAATAGGGTTGCTACCATAGAATTTAAAGGCTTGGAAGATCCTCAGCGAAGGATCATGCTCAAGTTTAGTAAACTTCAAATAATCAAACGCACGGTTTAAGAGAGGTACGACATCCGAACTACGATATTTCACATCCTATCTCGTATGTCGTACATCATAAAATCTACTTTATCAGCTCCGTCAGTTTTTCAACCAATCCCTGTCCTCTTAAAGCTTTGGCTATAATTTTACCTTCTTTGTCGATTAAAAAGTTTTGAGGAATTCCTTGTACCCCGTACAAGGCTGCAATACTGCTTTTCCAACCTTTTAGATCTGAAATGTGTGGCCACATTAATTGATCTTCGGAGATAGCCGATATCCATTTATCTTTTTCCTGGTCCAATGAAACACCCAGTATTTCAAATCCTTTTGCTTTATAATTATTATAAATTTTAACAACATTTGGATTTTCCTGTCGACATGGTCCACACCAGCTAGCCCAAAAATCAATCAATACAAATTTGCCTTTAAATTCTGAAAGTTTTAAAATCTTACCATCCGGTGTCATACCTTCAAAATCCGGAGCTATGGCATTCATGGCTGTTTTTTCATTTGCTTCTGCCATGGTTTTTAGTCTGGTGCCAAAAAATGAATTTTTCACATCATCAGATAAAGATTTGTATAAACCACTGATATCCAGATCACCCCCACTGCTGCCCGACATTAATCCTATATAGGCACTCAGCATCGAGGTGGGGTGCATTTTTGCGAATTCAACATTCTTTTCATTGCTTTCTTTCTCCATATTCATCAATATGGAAGTAATGGAATCCATAGCTCTGATATCGTTTGTTGCCTGAGCAGCAGATCCGGCTTCCATGAGTTGGTTGTACCTGCCCTCAAGATCAGAATTAAGCTTTTTAAACTCTTCATTCAATACATTGGTAGGGGTGCCGGATACTATTGCTTCCGAAACGGCATTTCCTTCACCCATTATTACTATTTCACCCGGTTCTGTAAACAGGCGAATAGCATTGTTTCCATCTGGGAAGGCAAGGGTGGCCAGGCGGGTTTCTTTTTCATTGAGCTTGAAGCTAAACTTTCCTCCCTTTATAGAAAAGGTATCGGTCATCATTGAATCCTCGTCAAATACTCTGTACAGGGTAAGGGTGCCATCAGGATAATCTTTTATTTCACCAGATAAAAGGATGCGGGTGGCCGGGTCTTCTTTTTTACACGCATATAAAAGGATGATGGATAATGTGATAAGTGAAACTAATTTATTCATTTTTATATAGTTGAAAATATGATTTACTGATTGGATTGTGCTGTAAGATATTCTTGCAGATGATCTACTATGGCAATTCTTGCTTTACCATCGCCAAACGGATTTATGCCATTCCATTCCGGGTGATCATAAGCCCATCTGTAATTATTTAAAATATCCGTATTTACCAGTTTACCTATACCGACAGCGATTCCTTCAGGTCTCTCCGTGTTTTCTCTGCAGATAAGAATTTTCTTTTTAAATGCAGCACATTCTTCCTGTAATCCTCCGGAATCAGAAATTACAAATCTGGATTGGCTGATCAGCTTCAGGATTTCACTATAATCCTGACTGTCGATTACTTTTACTTTTTTTAAGAGGTATTTATTCGATTTTACATTTGGATTAGGACTCATAGGAAATACAAATTCAAGTTCTGGAAGGCGGCCGGCTAATTCTTCTATTTCACTGAAAATTTTTTTCATTCTTTCGCCATAGTTTTCCCTGCGGTTGATGGTAACCAATACGGTATTTCCGTAGATTATATCCAGGTTTCGCGTACTGCATGCATCTATAATGGTATTACCGGTGAGCCTTACATTTTTAATGCCCTCATTGGTAAGATTATCCAGGGCCTTTTGAGTTGGTGCCCAATGGAGGGTAACTATGCGGGACATCATTTGTCTATACCCTTCTTCAGGAAAGGGGCTGCCGATATTGTAAGTACGCAGCCCTGCCTCTACATGCCCTATGGGTACTTTGTTGTTGAAAGCGCTTAGAGCACATGCAAACGAGCTGGAGGTATCCCCCTGCACGATCAGAAATTTGGTTTCACCCTTGGCCAGTATCTGATCCAGTTTTAAGATAATGGACGAAATGGTATCTGCCAGGGAGGATCTTATGCGCATCACATCCAACCAATAGTCTGGAGTAGGAATCGAATTTTTTAATTGCAGATACATGTCCTTGTGCTGTCCTGTAAATACAGTCTTAAATCGAATGCTTCTTGCACGCATTTCCTCTATTACAGGTGAGAGTTTTATGATTTCGGGCCTGGTCCCAAAACAAACAAGTACCATTGAAGCTGCAAGATAGGCCTAAAAACAGACTATTTAGAGGCAACCTCAGTTGAGGGAAATCGTTATTTTTAAACATCTTTTAGTATGAAAAAACATATTTCATTCCCTCCATCCCATAATCCTATGAATTATGCTGCCATTTTTGTGAGTTTATGCGCGTTAGGGGTGTCGATTTATCAATCTTATATTTTTCGAAATCAGCAATTTGCTACTGTATGGCCATATATTGAACCAAGAATAGAATATACCAATCAAAGCTTTATTTTTTACATCCAGAATAAAGGTACCGGACCCGCTATAATTAAAAATGTCAAAATTGAACTGGATGGGAAAGCGGAGACCGATTATTCCCGATTTTTAAGAGACTTATTACAATCGACCAGTTTTAAGTCGATGTCCATATCCAGCCCTGATAACTCCGTTCTTTCAGCTGGCGAGAAAGTGGAGTTTATGTCGGCTCAGGTCAACGATACCATCAAAAGTGATTTTCCTCAGCGAACTGTAGTTAAGATTTGTTATTGCTCCATTTTCGGTGATTGCTGGCAATTTACAGACGGCAAAGTACGCAAAGTGGAAAAATGCGAATAAACCACTTGATTCCACTTTTTAATTGACTTTTACCATTGGTTTTACCTGGCTGAGGGGGCCATTTTCCCATCGCACGTAATAAATTCCATTGGATTGTCCTTCCAGATCAATATCCAGGGTATACTTCCCTTTAGAAACTTCTTTATTTATTAATGACTTTATGACCGAACCGAGATTGTTTAATACTTGTAACCGCAACATTCCACCATTACTTTCATATTCCAGCCTGGTACGGTCTACAAATGGATTGGGATAGACTTTGACTACTGATATGCCACTATTGCTATTTACATCGTGTGTTGCCGTAGCGAGGCAATTAGTAGGCTTTAATATGGGAAGAAGTTGGAACTTGTCCAGTAAAAGCTTGTCTACATCAGTCTGTGGAACACAAAACCATTGGTTTAAAAACGATCCGTAAATGGATCTGAAGTCATATAACATAGGAAGATTCGATCCGGAAGAAGCAACGGTTGGTATCACAGGATTGCTTCCAATGATTTGTGGATTGACATTCTTTCCAAAAAACAGGACCGGTATGGCAGATCCATGATCTGTTCCAAAGGATGCATTTGATTTGATCCTTCTTCCGAATTCTGAAAAACTAAAACCGGCCACCCGCTCTTCCAGACCTAATAATTTTGCGTCGTCCATGAAGGCTGCAATATTATCGGAAAGTGATTTTAATAAATTGGCGTGAGTACCTTTGGTAAGATCAGTGGGATCTACCTGATTAGAGTGTGTGTCAAAGCCCCCTATGCTGACCCAGAATATTCTGGTCTTTAATCCTCCGGCTATCAATCGTGCTACAATTTTGAGCTGATTGGCAAGTGAATTGTTGGCGGGATATTTCGTGGATTTGGTAGCAGCTTTTGAATAAGCTGATAAAATAACATCACCAAACTTATCTGTTTGTCTTTGGACTTCCCTTAAATAACTCAGCTCTTTTCCAACATAATTATTACTTGCCGGATCTTTAAATATGCTTCCGGTCAGATCGAGCGGATCAGAGGCGGAGTTGATTGAAATACCCATATTTACTCCCATCATCTGCAAACCCAGGCCTATACTTTCACCTACCCTGATCGCAAGCGGGTCCGGCATGGTTGTATTGGGAAATCCTACCGGGTAATTGGGGTATTCATAATTAAGGTATCTTCCAGCCCATCCTGAATCCAGATATTCATTTGCATCCGATCCGGTAAGCCATATATCGGTGGCCCGGAAATGTGAATAATTAAAACTGGGATATCCTACACTTTGAATCACACCTGCCTTGCCTTCTTTAAACAGATTGTATACTCCCTCCATGGCTGGGTGTATGCCGGTCTTTTCGGTCAGTTTTAATATCGATGTGGCAGGCATGAGCATATTGGCACGGGCTGCTTTAAGATTATCATATTGATCTAAAGGGAATATGGTGTTTAATCCATCATTTCCGCCATTTTGTTGGATGATAATCAGGACCCGATCGGTGGCATACATCATCTCCATCAATGCCTGTACCATAGGGTTGGAATGATCGGCATACAAAGGATGGCCCCCAATCACGGTAGCTGCTGTAGCGGTATGCTTGATAAAATTTCTTCTATTCATGACTTGAATTGATTGAATTGTTTTTTTAATGAAGGTGGTATTCAGCAGCAGAAAAAAGGTATCCTATCAGGTCCTGCAATTGTTTAGGGACTTGTTTGCCATCCGCATTAGGATTATTGGGATTATTGATGTAATTATTATAAGCATCGGTCCAATAATAATCAGAGCTCTGACCACGTAAAAGGAAAGTAAGTTTCAGACTGTCCTTTATGGCTTTGGAAATGGCTACTCCGTAAAAATAAAAAACAAGGTCATCTATCAGTTGATTGGGGTTAGTAGGATCTGTTAATTTTGCAACAAAGGAAACGGGATCTATTTTGAATATTTTACTTTTACTTTCAGCATTTACCCAATTGGTACTATTTGCATTTCCGGTATTATAATTTTTGACAACCAAAACATCATTAAGTGTTAATCTGGGTGGGTAGGTCGCAGTATCAACCCAGATTTCATAGAAAGAAGGTGTTTGATAATAAGCTGGCCATCCTGCTACATTCGGAGGATCGCCAATTTCCTGACCTTGTGCATTAATTGAATTGTATAACTGACCTGCAAAATAATAACGAGCTTCAAATGCCAATGGATCCGAAGGCCATGGAATCTCCATTTGCCTAGCCATGCCAATGGTGTAATCAACGGGGCTCTTGATCATGGCTCCTCTATATTCTGGTTTGAAAAACCATTCACTCGTAAACAACGCTTTTAATAAGGGTTTTACTTCGTAATTGGATGATCTGAATAAATCAGCCAAAGGCAATATAAGGTTTGATTCTACATCGTTGTTTATATCATAGTACACAAAAAAGGTGAAAAATTTTCTGGCCATGAAATTTGCTGTTTCAGAATTAGCAAAAATCATGTTGAGCAACTCATTTAACTCATTGGCTCCACCATTGGTTGTGGCATCGCCTTTAATTATTTTATTTCCATAAAACTCGGAAAATTGTTTTTCTTTGGCATCGTGACGGCCTGGCCTGAATAGTACATTCCAATTGTCATTGTAGGATATAGACCATCCGGTAAGCACCCTGGCTGCTGCTTTTACATCCTCTTCAGTATATTTTGAGTCCTTACCTTTTCCAACACAGAATAATTCCTGCAGCTCCCTTCCATAGTTTTCGTCCGGTGCACTGGCCGTGTTTTTTTCACCATTCAGATATCTCAGCATAGCACCATCAATAGTGATATCATACATGAGCTTTCTGAAATTTCCAATACAATTTGACCTCAATAATACATTGTATCGGTAAGCCAGAGTAGGTATATCTACGGTATCATTAGTATCGGTTACCAGGTGATTGTGCCAAAAGAGTACCATTTTTTCGCGCAGATTTCTATTCTGATTGGCCATCAGCTGGATCCACCATTGTTTATAAGAACCTCTTCTTGCTCCATTCGGGCTTTGTTCCGTATCCAGAGGTTTGGTATTAACCCAGGTCTCTCCAAATGGCACACTGGAATCGAAAGTAGTGAGTGCTCTGCCCTGATAAGCCCGAATTGGTGGAGCCGGGGGAGAGGGTGAGATATCCAATAAATAATCCACTACTTCATTCAATGATTTGCCTTCAAAAAATTTCAAATCAGATGGTGAAACACCGAAAAGAGTTCTGCGTAATAGGTGAATCAATTCATTTTTTCCGAACGTTCCGCTATATGGTTTTACCATGACAATGAGAATTTGTATCTATTTATACGAAAGATAACGGTTTGACGATAGTTTAAGTATTAAGTTTAATGAGGACAAAAATTTTAACAATTACTGGAAATACACCCAGGATTTATATCAACCGACAGGAGGTATCAAAAATTTTCGATTTCGATGAAATAATTTAATATGGAATTAATCTATACATTCAAAATAGTTCCAGGAGAAAGAAACAATTTTTTTGAAATACGAGTGCATTCAATGCCTCATCTGGCAGTATAAAAAAGTGGCCGGTGCTGAGTCAAAAAGAAGAGAATCTCAGTTCAATATATGAATAGCACCGGCCAACATAAGCACTCTACTGATTAGTTCTTTATTGATGTATATAATTTTTTCTTATGTAAGTAAAATCATAGTCTGCCGACCAGTTTTTCCCTTGGTCATTAGATGATTCTGAAAGTTGTCTCACCTGATTCGGACCTTGATTGAAAAAAGTAAATTTTCCAATGGAAGTGGTGTGGTCAGGATTTAATCGGACAAAAGTAAATCGCATGGCATCTCCGGTATATTCGCCATTTTCAAATTTCTGATATTCTCCAGAGCTGCCGACCCAATGTTGTTCCCATTTTTGTGTCTGTTCATTATAAAAATTGATGCTCTTCCCATTAAAAGATGACCGCAGATTAGTCCAGTTTTCGAGAATGGCACAGTCCCCTGCTATTTTTTCAATTTTGCTTTTACCAGCCTGATTTTTGGTCCCTGTGACAAAAACTTCCCACTCTCCAACCCAGAAATCAAACCATCTGGCTTCCTTTTGAGATTTACAGGGATAGGCAGCATTTAAAATCTGCTCATGTAATTTTTCAAATTCCGGATGTTTCCTTAATGTATTGAATGCTGAATCATTTTCTATTTCCACAATATCAGAATATCCCATCTCCACTGCTCTTTTAAAAACAGAAATGGCTGAGTCGGGTTGATTTTTTTCTGAATAAACCCTGGAGATAGCTGCAAGTACCACTTTTTCGAGATTGGGATTGGGTTTATGAGCTATTGATTTATAAAAGGAACTAAGTGCTTTCTCTTTTTTGCCCGTTTGTCCGTAAGAATAACCCAATCGGTAAAATATCAATCCATTTTTCTGACCGTTTACAATGGATTTTTCAAATAAAGGTATCGCCTGCTCCCAATTACCTGAAAAATAAAAACTGTCAGCCAAGGCAGGCGTGAGTACACCCGAAATGGGCTGCCCAAAGGTCATTGAAAAATGAAATAAGAAAAAACTGGTAAATAGCCGGGCCATCGAAATTATTTTAAGGTCAATATTATTATCAATCCGGGGTAAAAACGGGAAATCGGATCAATTTTTACCTTTTTGACTTCAAATCTGACCTTTTCTGATCGGAAGTATATTGCCTTTCTCTTCCAATGGTGGTGCCATTCTGAATTCTGAAGGGGTCATGCCGGTATGCTTTTTAAAGGTATTATTAAAAGTGACCTTATTGGAGTAGCCCACTTTATAGGCAATTTCTATTATGTTCAATTCTTTTTTGGAGGTGGTGAGCAATAATGTTTTGGCTTCCTCTATTCTGTGTTGATTTATATATTCGAAAAAATTAAGACCCGCATGTTCATTTAATACCTGGGATAGTTGATGACGGGTGACACCGAGTTTCAAAGCCAGTTTTTCAAGATTTATTTCATCATCTACGTATAATTTTTCTTCTACCATCAGCTGATCGAGGCGGGCCATGATCTGTTCTCCAAAATCAGAACGCAATGAGGAGTTTTGATATTTCTTTTTTTCAGTGCTCTCAAACAAATCAAAACCGTTGAAGACTTTATCATTAAAATATCCATGGAGGGCAATGCCAAAAATAAAAGCAATCATTGAAAAAGAAATCATATAATCCCACATGGGGCTAAACCACGGTTGCCGTACCAGCACCAGGTACACAATCACCGAAAGTATGTAGAGTGAAAATAAGAGCAATATCAGGCTATACCATTTTTTTACCTCTTTGGTATGTACAGCATCCTCTTTAAATTCATAATAGAAAATGATGGCATAAAAAGTGAGCTGCAAAACATTGATCCATGGCCAGGGAATTAAGGGTGTAGAAGGTTTAGTATTAGTCATTATTGCAATTTTGGTATCTGCAGGGGACAGGAAAAAGGATACATGAAATAAAAACCAAAGGGCAGCGAGTAACAGATGTATCCAGTCATTTTTGAAATTAAAGGCCTTGCTACGGAAGACCTGTTTAAAGTAGAAAAATAAAATGGGTCCAAATAAATAATTAAAGACAGCAGTCACATTCATGGCGTGGGGTAAAATCCTCAGATATCCGGTCCACCATAGTACATACTCCAGGAGAGTAGTACAAAACAACAACATGAATACCAACAGATAAATTTTCTGAACTTTACTTTTAGGATCACCCTTGAAATAAAAAATGGTGGCAAAAATGACTCCCTGTATTGCAGCGAACAGAAAAATCATTGTCCAGGTATCGAAACTGGGAGGATTAGGCATTGGATAAAAATAACAAGATTCGCAGTTTGGCAGGTAAAATTGGTTCGGTATGTACCATTTTAAACAATATATATTTTTATTTTTGAGCTCAGTGGAATACGCACTTGAAAAAATAGCTTTGACCCTGATAGATGGTGTGGGACCAATTACTTCCCGGCAGCTCATCTCCTATCTGGGGGGAGTGAAAGAAGTTTTTAAATCAAAGAAAAAAGATTTGCTCGCGATTCCCGGAATAGGTGAGAAAACCATTCAATCAATATTTAATCGTGCTGATATTCTCCGTCGTGCTGAAGAAGAGTTGAAATTTATCCAAAAACATGAAATTCAGATATTGTTTTATACCGATAAAGGTTACCCTTACCGCTTGAAGAGTATAGAAGACAGCCCTGTCCTGTTGTATTACAAAGGGAATGCCGACCTCGATCACAGTAGGATAGTGGCCATCATAGGTACCCGCTCGCCTACCGAAGGAGGTAAAATGAATTGTGAGAAAATAGTCGAAGAATTGAAAGGATATAATGCACTTATCGTTTCCGGATTGGCCTATGGTGTGGATATCACTGCCCACAGAAAAGCGGTGGAATTAGATATTCCTACTATCGGAGTGATGGGGAATGGACTTGATAAACTTTATCCCAATGCACATGTAGCTACTTCCAAAAGAATGATTCAAAACGGGGGCTTACTTACGCAATTTGTTACCGGGACAAAACCGGATCGAGAAAATTTTCCAATGCGAAATAAGATAGTAGCTGGTATCTCTGATGCAATAGTAGTGATTGAATCCGGCATGGAAGGCGGCTCTATGATCACAGCTGACTTTGCCAATCATTATAACAAAGATGTGTTTGCTATACCCGGGCGGCCAACCGACGAAATGAATGCAGGCTGCAATACCCTGATCAAGAGAAACAAAGCAGCCCTTATTGAATCGGCTTCCGATTTAGCCCATTTTATGAATTGGGATAAAACATCCGGGGCAAAAGAAATACAGCGTTCACTCTTTACCGATTTAAATGAAAAGGAACAATCTGTAATTGCATTATTAAAGCAAAACGAATTTTTAAGTATTGATCGGCTTTACAATGAATTATCCATAAGTCCTAGTGCTACTGCCGGGGTATTGCTGGAAATGGAGTTTAAGGGCCTCATTAAGTCATTGC
>CAYNIG010000059.1:0-20838 GCA_964396995.1 uncultured Saprospiraceae bacterium
TCCGGTGTGACTTCAAACGAATTTGGTTTTGCCCGTACTTTTGCAGGCGGACTTTCTCTTACATTCTAAAATTTTATAAAAATGAAAAATAAATTTTCAAATTATATAGCTTTATTTTCAACAGCGATTATGCTGATGCTGTCTTCCTGTCAGGATGGCTTATTGGAAACCAAACCAACGGATAGTGTAGCTGCCGCTCAGGCTGTGGAAACTACTACCAGTGCTTCTGCAGTATTAAACGGTATCTATCGCTCGGTGATAGTAAGATATCAAAGTTCACAGGGACATTCCGGTTATCCGGCAATGATGTTAATTTTAGATGCCATGGGAGAAGATATGGTGCTCACCACCACTTCCAATACCTGGCATTTTGGCGAGCAACGATGGATTGCTCATAGAACAGAGACCGGTGTGATGACCAAATTTGGCTATGAAATGTATTATAGAGTAATAGCCAATGCAAATGTAATCTTGGATGGCATCGATAATGCATCAGGTACCGTGGCTGAAAAAAACAGAATTAAAGGAGAAGTATTGGCATTGCGTGCCTGGTCTTACTTAAACCTGGTGCAGATGTATGGTAAAAGGTGGGTAGCCGGAACTGATAATTCTACGTTAGGTGTTTCATTGATGACCACTCCTACATTTGAAGGGGTTGAAAGAGCCAGCGTCAAAGCAGTCTACGATCAAATAAATAAAGATATCAATGAGTCCATCACTTTACTTACTTCAGCACGCACTTTTAAATCACATATAAATAAAAATGTTGCCCAGGGAATTGCGGCAAGGGTGGCATTAGTTCAGGAACGCTGGGCGGATGCAGCAAAGTTTGCTGCCGATGCCCGTGCAGGTTTTCCCCTGATGACAAATGCACAATATCAGGATGGTTTTGCTGATATTACCAATCCTGAATGGATGTGGGGATTCGACCATTTAGAAGATCAGTCTGAGTTTTTTGGAGGATATCATTCATACATTTCTTGCAATTACAATTCATCTGTAATCAGGACATGTCCAAGAGGGATAAACAGCATCCCGTATAAAAAAATACCTGCTACAGATGTGCGTGCAAAAATGTGGGTAGAAAATCCAACTGCGACTAACTCCATTGTACCACCGGGAGGTGTACGAAGGCCTTTCATGGGTCAAAAATTCAGATTACCCGGGATACCATCTACCAGTGCTATGGGGGATGTGCCTTATATGCGTGCGGCTGAAATGCTCCTGATCGAAGCTGAAGCTAAAGCAAAACTGGGAGATAATGCTGGTGCCCAAACCGCTCTACATACCCTGGTTTCAAACAGAGACGCATCTGCTACCAAAACAACTAAAACCGGTGCAGATCTGTTAGAGGAAATATATTTCAACCGTAGAATAGAATTATGGGGTGAAGGTCATCGCTTTTTTGACCTAAAAAGACTCAACTTACCTGTAGACCGAAGAAATTCCAATCATAATTCTGCTATCGCTTTGGAAATGCTGATACCGGCTGGTGATGTAAGATGGGAATTTTTAATACCACGTGATGAATTGAATGCTAATAAAAAAGCAGTTCAAAATCCATTGTAATAAAAGTTATTTTTTGATATTCAAAAGGGGAGCAATAGTTCCCCTTTTTTTTTATTTATTGACTTGCTATTTTCCCAATGTACCCTTCAATTTATTTTTCCTCATTACTATTGCTATAACCAAACCAGCCAATAGCACAACTAAAACCAGCAATATCCGTTTTCCGTCAGAAATCAATTTGATATCATTGGTTAACGTGACAGATTCAAGCTTTTTATATGCCGGTACAATCCATTTTAATACGTAGGCTTGTAAATAGGTAAGGATGGAAATGATCAATAACATTATAAAGCTATGCCTGACTGTAAATCGAAACAGATTAGACTCTTTTCCTACCAATCCTACTGCAGCGGCGCCTATAGCGATGGACTGAGGTGAAATCATTTTACCGGTAACCCCACCGGAGGCATTGGCGCTTACGGTGATGACCGGGTCGACTCCAATAGCTTCAGCGCTGCTGGACTGAAGTTTGCAAAATAATGCATTGGACGATGTGTCTGATCCGGTAAGGAATACTCCCAACCATCCTAAAATAGGGGAAAAAAATGGAAATAGAACACCTGTACCAGCTAGCGCGGTAGCCATAGTAACCGACATGCCGGAGTAATTAGCCACAAATGCAAAGCCCACCACCGTAGCCACTGTAATGATGGGGTAAATCAATTGTTTTAATGTTGATAAAAATATCTGTATTCCTTGTTTATAGGATAGTCCAATAATTGGAATTGAAATAAGACCAGCTATCAGTACAGCTGTACCAGGTGCGGATAAATAATTAAATTCGAATGGTTTGATTATGAGGGGAGCCCCATCGGGTTTTAAAATATGATCTGCTAAACCGGGTATGGCCAATTTTATAAAACCCAATGAATTCAATGCTGCTTTCACAGAAGGCATACCCCATGCTACTATGATCAGAGTCATAATAATAAAAGGGGCCCATGCTTTTAATAGCTCCGGTTTGGAGTATTGATTTTCAATAACTATGGTTTGCTCAGGTTCTTCTTTAAATTTCCAGATTGATTTGGGTTTCCAATATTAAAGCAAGATCATCAATGAAAGGATAGAGGCTAATCCGGCTAAAACATCGGGTAACATAGGTCCCATATAATTAGCAGTAAACCATTGAAAAAAGGCAAAAGATAATCCGGATACCAGTATGGCCGGCATAACCTCCATTGCCCTCTTCCATCCCGACATCAATACTACCAAATACAAAGGCAGTACCAGGGATAATATGGGAAGTGTACGGCCAACCATCTGTGAAATAGCCAGGTCAGGTATATCTGACATGCGTGAAGCCATGATAATGGGAGTACCCACTGATCCAAATGCTACCGGAGCAGTATTAGCTATAAGACAAATACCTGCTGCATACAATGGATTAAATCCCAATCCCACCAATAATGCACCTGAAATTGCAACCGGAGCACCAAAACCGGCTGCTCCTTCCAAAAAAGCACCAAAAGAAAATGCGATCAATAATGCCTGCAGCCTCCGGTCGGGAGTGATGGTAGCCATAAAGTTTTTTATAATCTCAAAATGCCCGCTTTTTACTGTCATATTAAAGAGAAATACAGCCGTGATGATAATCCAACAGATGGGAAACAAACCATACATTGCCCCCTGAAGTGCAGAAGGTAAGGATAATGATAATGGCATTTTATTTACAAAAGTCGCAATCACTATAGCAGCTATTAATGTAATCAGGCTAGCCTGGTAGCCTTTCATTTTTTTTATCAATAAAATAAAAATAATAATGACCGGTATGGCCGCTACTAAAGCGGAAAGTATTAAATTATTAAGTGGATTTATTGATTGAGTCCAGGGCATGAAAATAAATATTGAAATGAAGGAAGTTGGAATTAGTAGTGTAATATATAAATTAATTACACCTCCTGGAACAGGGAATAAAATATTCCTGTAAGTTGGAATTCATTTTATTTTTCTACTTTCTTTTAAAATTAAACTGGAAAACAATTCATCTGAATCCGAAAGCAATGAATTTTACAGAAGCAATCCGCTCTATAAAAAATAGGATCAATTTTATTTGATCGTGAAATTGATTGTAAACAATACTCAACATTCGACCACATTAACCGCTATCGTGGCCAAACCACCTTCGGATGTTTCTTTATACCTGGAGTTCATATCCTGAGCGGTTTCCCACATCGTTTTTATTACATCATCCAGACTTACCTGAGCCATAGACGGATCAGATTCTATGGCAAGGTTTGCAGCGGTAATAGCTTTGATGGCTCCCATACTGTTTCTTTCAATACAGGGGATTTGCACCAGACCACCCACCGGATCACAAGTAAGGCCAAGATGATGTTCCATAGCTATTTCTGCGGCCATCAAAACCTGAGCAGGTGTTGCTCCCATACCTTCTGCCAACCCGGCGGCAGCCATTGCACTACTCACACCGATCTCTGCCTGGCAACCACCAACCGCTGCACTGATGGTAGCATTCTTCTTAAACAGTGTACCTATCTCACCTGCGGTAAGGATAAAACGAATAATTTTATCATCATCAAAGGATAAAAAACAATGCGCATACATCAAAACAGCAGGAATTACTCCGGCGGCTCCATTGGTCGGGGCGGTAACTATACGGCCAAAAGAGGCATTCTCTTCATTCACAGCAAGAGCAAAACAGGTGATCCATTTATTCACCAGTGTAAACTCCTGTCCCATTGATTTTATGACATTCAGCCATTCATCGATATTATTGTAGGGCAAACCTTTTAACAGATGATTATTTATTTCACCCGCTCTTCTTTTTACTTTAATACCTCCGGGTAATAATCCTCCTGCATGACATCCTCTCCAGATGCTTTGTTTCATTTCATACCATAGGGATAAAGCCTTTATCCTGATTTCTTCTTTTGATCTCCATGCTTGTTCATTTATATAAATCAGTTCACTTACGGATAGTTTAAATTCTGAGCAAAAATCCAATATGGACTTTGCAATATGGCAAGGATAGGGCGTACGAATAGCATTATTTTCTATGGAATTGGTTTCATCTGTAGCCACAAATCCACCCCCTAAGGAGTAATATTGTTTTTCTGCAGTAGAACCATCATGTAAAATGGCTTTTAACAACAGTGTATTGGGATGGGATTTAGTCTCATTTTTATGGAAAATGAGATGATGGTTATAATCAAAGTGGATGGGATAATCCCGATCGAGGTTTAAAACTTTACTTGTAATTATTGTTTCGACTTTAGAAGGTATGGAACTCGTGTCTATACTTCTGTAATCTTCCCCGCTCAGGCCCATAAGGAGTGCAATATCTGTTCCGTGTCCTTTACCTGTTTTAGCGAGAGACCCGTAAAGATTTATTTGTATTTCTTTTATTTGAGTATAGGCAATATTTGATTCACTCAGGTATTCTAAAAATAATTCAGCAGCGATCCAAGGCCCCATGGTGTGGGAACTGGAAGGCCCGATACCAATTTTGATCATTTCGAATGCGCTTATGCTTTCCATGCAGATAAAGATAGATGATCTTTTTATCAATTATGCCCCACAAATGGTGCAAACCGGAAATAATAGTACGGAGAATCCGGGTGGGTAATTTGAGATAAAATCAGGTCTATTTCGCTAAATTCTAAGTGAATTGCCCAGATTTCGTACATAATTAACCACAGAATAAAATTCTTAAAAACAAGTTTAACATTTACAAATTATTTAACTATTTAAATAAAAATTAGTTTATTCAGAATATAATATTGCATACTGACCCAACTGGATAAAATCTAATTTAGGATAAAATCAATAATACAGTCATCCCCATTATAATCTTGGAATGAAGCCAAATAGTATTAAACATATATAAAAAAACGGCATGTAACAAAGACCATACATTTGCTGTTATAATGCAAAATCGGCTAAGATGGAAAAGTCAATTTACAGCCCAAAGGAAGATAAAAAACAGAATCAAATGAAAAGTGTAGTAGATCCCAATTTGCCTCCGGCCTTAGGAAAAAGAATTGTAGTTGTAGGCGGCGGCTTTGCAGGGATAGAATTTGCAAAAAAGATATCAACTAAATATTACCAGGTAGTGCTCCTGGATAAAAACAACTATCACCAGTTCCAACCCTTATTTTACCAGGTAGCTACTGCAGGAATAGAACCAAGCGCTATTTCGTATCCCTTCAGAAAATTATTTCAAAACAGAAAGAATCTTCACTTCAGAATGACAGAAGTATTGAATGTGGATACTACCCGCAAATGCCTGGATACGAGTATTGGGGAAATCAAATACGATTACCTCGTACTGGCTATGGGAGCAACGACTAATTTTTATAATAACGAACAGTTAGAAAGAAATTCATTCAGGTTAAAATCCACTTCAGATGCTCTTACATTCAGAAATTCTATTTTAAGAAAATTCGAATTGGCACTTCTGGCACCCACAAAAGAAAAAAGAAAAGAACTATTACAATTTGTAATTGTTGGTGGCGGACCGACAGGCGTAGAGGTATGCGGTGCACTATCTGAGATGAAAAAGTTTATACTTCCAAAAGATTACCCTGAGATCGATTTTGACCTGATGAATATTTATCTAATTGAAAGTTCTGACAGAGTGCTGGCCGCTATGAGTCCATCCTCTTCTCTTACTGCTGAAAAGTACCTTGAAAATTTTGGCATCCAGGTCATCAAAAATAAAACGGTAAAATCTTATGATGGTACTACGGTAACTCTTTCAGATGAAACTACTCTGAATACCAAGACATTAGTCTGGGCAGCCGGGGTCAAAGCGGTCTCCATACCCGGTATCGACCCCAACGTAGTATTGCCTAATAATAGAATAAAAGTGGATGAATACAACCGTGTAAAAGGGTACAACGATGTATTTGTTTTAGGTGACCTGGCTGCCAATGACAAACCATTGCCACAAGTCGCACAAGTAGCTATTCAACAGGGCAAACAGCTTGCAAAAAATCTTAACAAAGCCGGTGATGTGAGAAAATGGAAACCATTTATCTATCACGATATGGGTACCATGGCCACAGTGGGACGCAATAAAGCGGTGGCAGAAATATACGGACTCCAAATTCAGGGATTTACAGCCTGGTTTGTGTGGATGTTTATTCACCTGATTTCCATATTGGGAGTAAAAAATCGATTGCAAACCTTTATCAACTGGGCCTGGAACTATTTCTCTTATGATCAGTCGCTCAGGTTGATGATCAATACATACAAAGAACACAGCATAGAACCGGCATCCACCGGTAAGAATACCATTACTGAAAAAATCACCGAAATGGTGTAATCTCTGACTGAACCACAGTTTGAATGTTATCATTAAAATGTTTGGTTACTCATCTATTGTATTTGAATCTATTCTTTTAATTGGCAGCTAAAGAAAACCGGGATTGCTGGTATTAAATTTTATAGTTTTATACTTTTAAACCAGATCCTGTTTAATGCTTAACCCAAAATCAGTTGTAGGCCAATTAGTGGATATTACGGCCCGAAAAACGTATGGAGCTGAAATCATCATTCAAAATCAACGGATCGTTTCAATCAATAAAACAAAATCCAGGAAAGGCCCATTTATATTACCCGGGTTTGTAGATGCACATATCCATATCGAATCCTCCATGCTTGTACCCTCAGAGTTCGCCTCGCTGGCTTTACCCCATGGTACATTATGCACCGTTTCGGATCCGCATGAAATAGCAAATGTCCTCGGTACTGAGGGGGTGTATTATATGATAAATAACGCCGAAGAATTACCCCTTGAATTCCTTTTCGGTGCTCCATCCTGTGTACCTGCCAGTAAGTTTGAAACTGCCGGAGCCAGGCTCGATAAAAATGCTGTTGCTAAATTATTAGCGGATCCCAGAATCGGATACTTGTCAGAAGTAATGAACTATCCGGGTGTTATACATCGTGATTCCGAGCTTATGGCTATGATCGAATCTGCACAGCGAGTTAAAAAACCAGTTGACGGGCATGCCCCGGGACTTAGAGGTGATCTATTAAAGTTATATCAGTCAGCCGGCATAGAAACAGATCATGAATGTTTTAACTATGATGAAGCCTTAGAGAAATTAAACCTGGGGATGAAAGTGATCATCAGGGAAGGGAGTGCGGCAAAAAATTACAGTGCACTTGCACCACTCATCGCTTCGCATCCAAATCAATTGATGTTTTGCTCAGATGACAAACATCCCGATGACTTGCTCAATGGTCATATTAATAAATTGGTATCCAGAGCCGTGCAGGATGGCTACGACCTGTATGATGTATTAAAAATTGCCTGTTTGAATCCGGGGACTCATTATTCGCTGGGCAGGGGCAGATTAAAAGTACAGGATAGCGCAGATTTCATTACTGTAACAGACCTGGAATCATTTACAGTAGAAGATGTGTTTGTGCAAGGCAAATTGATGGCCCAAAATGGCAAACCACTGTTTGAAACGAAAAAAGCATCCATTCTAAATAATTTTAATGCAGAAAAGATTACAGAAAATGATTTGACGGTCAGAGCTTTATCGGATACCATTGCAGTGATCGAAGCAATTGACGGTCAGCTGATTACCAATGCTCTCTCTTTTAAAGCCAGGATACTGGAAGACAAAGTAATTGCGGATGCAAAAAACGATATATTAAAAATCGTGGTTGTAAACCGATATCAGCCGGCTGCTCCAGCTGTGGGGTTTGTGAAAGGTTTTGGTCTCAAAGCAGGGGCTATTGCTTCCTGTGTTGCTCATGACTCACATAATATCATAGCGGTAGGGGTAGATGATGCTTCTATCTGTACGGTAGTGAATAAAGTCATCGATCAAAAAGGAGGTATTGCAGCTGCACTGCATTCATTTGTGCTCGGGTTGGAATTGGCTGTAGCAGGAATCATGAGTAACCAGAATGGGCATGTGGTTGCAAAGCAATACAGCCTCATCGATCATTTTGCCAGAACGGACCTTAAATCGCCTTTGCGAGCACCTTTCATGACCCTGTCTTTTATGGCCTTGCCCGTGATTCCCACATTAAAAATGACAGACAAAGGACTATTTGATGGTAAAAAATTTGAGTGGACTCCTTTGTTTTGTTGATGCTCCTTGTTTGAGTCTGGTTTTCAGTCCGGGCAAAAACAGAACTAACCTGATATCTGCCTAAAGAAAAGAACAGATGAGTTTAACCATTATTTAAGATATATTTAAAGTAATTACCGTCTAAACCTCATGAAACTATATTGTCGTTTTGCAATAGTATCTTTAATTGGTATTTTGAGTCAGTTACAACCTATATTAGCTCAGGAAAAACTGGATGCCTATCCGGATTCAATAATTTATTTTGGACATGGGGGCGGATTTACAGGATTAGTCACTAGCTATGCTTTACTTCGAAACGGAGATCTGTACAGGAAAAAATCATTTAGCGATCAGACTATGGAATTTATCTCTAAAGCAGATAGCTCTGAAACAAAAAGTATATTTGCCAATTATTCATTTTTAGGAATTGATACCATACAACTTTCTGAGCCTGGAAATACCTATTATTTTATTTCTATGAAGTATAAAAATGACGGAATAAAAAAAATAGTTTGGTCTGGATCAAAATCCCATCCAGGAAATTTAAAAGCCTTCTATGATCAATTGATGAAATTGATCCAATCAAATTAAAATTAATATACGATATGCGATTCATTTTTGTTTTTTTATGCATTGGCCATTCGGTGTTATCTCAAAGTAATTTTAAGACCATTCCGTTTGGATCGGGTGCCATTTCTGACGCGGTGCCACAGGCACCGGCTCCTCTCAGCCGAAATATCCAATATGGCATAAAAGAGTCCTCAGGAGAAATAAAAAAACTGGAGTGGGCAAATAATCCACCCGGTGGATCCACTCCGCAAACCATTGATTTTGCAGAAATCAATGATCACTCTTTCTGGGGTGAGAGCAGTCAAAAACTAAACTTTAATACACGGGCAGCCAACAGCTCTGTATTAGCATTCATAAACCAATTTAAAGCATTACTTCAGATTAAAGAGGTATCTAAAGAATTTACTTTTTTGTCAAAAAATATGGATGATTTGGGATTTCAGCATATCAAAGTAAGACAAGAATACAAAGGGGTGCCGGTATACGGTGGCGAACTAATCATTCATGGAAAGGGAGACGAAATGAATCGAATAAACGGTATCTCTTTTCCTACTCCCAACGATTTGAATACCCATGCCAGCCTACCTGAAATACAGGCAGAAACCCTGGTAATCAACGACCTTAAAAGTAAAAACAAATACAAAGAAATATCTCCGGAACTGTTGAAACTTACCAAAGGAGATCGGATTCGCATTGAAAAGAATATTTATTTCGATGAAACGAATCAGGCTCGCCTGGCTTATGTCATTTCGATCAGGGCCAGTGGTTTTGAAACCTGGATTTATCTGGTAGATGCTCATACCGGCGGCATTTTGAAAAAATATAAAAACACGTGTTCGTTTTTGCCGCACGACCACACCCCTGGTTTTATATCTGCAGACGATAACCATACAGCTCACGATGACAGAAATAGACTGAGAAGTACCGAAAGCAATAATCAGAATAAAGAATTTTTCTCCAAGACCACTTCTGTAGCGACCGATTTATTTGGCAAGTCAATCACCTTAAACACCTACCAGGATGGTAACTTTTACCTGATCGATGCGACCCGTAAAATGTTTATTTCCATAGGAGCAGGTAATGAGGAGCCTACCGGTGTGATCTGGACATTTGATGGAAAAAATTCAAGCCCGGCTTTTAATACTTTCAACCCTACCCTGGTCAATTCTGCATCCAACTCCGGTTGGATAAGTGCATCTGCGGCCTCAGCCCATTTTAATGCAGGAGTAGCATATGAATATTTTCTTTCCAGGCACAACCGCAATTCAATTAATGGTCAGGGTGGAAACATTATTTCAATAGTAAATGTCGTGGATGAAGATAATAAACAAATGGACAATGCTTTCTGGGACGGTGAAGCCATGTATTATGGTAATGGCAGCCAGGCATTCTCCCCGCTGGCTAAAGCAGCGGATGTAGCAGGCCATGAATTATCACATGGGGTTGTACAAACTACATCAAACCTTGACTATGAAAGTGAAAGCGGGGCTTTAAATGAATCTTTTGCAGATATTTTCGGCAGATTGATAGATAGGGATGATTGGACCATGGGAGAAGAAGTTGTAAAAAAATCAGTTTTTCCAAGCGGGGCACTCCGAAGTTTTATAGATCCTCACAATGGAGGAACTCAATTGGGTGATGCCGGATACCAGCCCAGGACTTATGCAGAAAGATACAGAGGTACGGAAGACAATGGCGGTGTGCATATCAATAGCGGTATAGTAAACTGGGCTTTTTATCAATTCGTAACCAGAATAAATAATGATTTGGACAAAGCGGAAAAAATCTATTACAGAGCATTGACTCAATACCTTACCCGTAGCTCACGATTTATCGATTGCCGTAAAGCAGTAATTCAATCAGCCGCTGATTTATTCGGAGCAAATAGTGCAGAGGTGATCGCGGCCAGAGCAGCGTACGATTTTGTCGGCATACTGGATGGTACCGCCACCACTACACAACAAGATGTGCAAATTAATCCCGGAACCAATTTTATTATTTATACTGATAATGGTCAGACCGGATTGTGGCTGGCAGATGGAACAGGAAAATTAGTAACCAAACTATCCAGTAAAGCACCGCTAAGCCGGCCCAGTATTACCGACGATGGTGACCTGGTCGTTTTCGTGGGCAACGACAAACGAATTCATTATATTATCATTGATTGGGCAAAAGGCACTTTCAGTGAATCCGTTGGACAAAATGAAACCATATGGAGAAATGCTATCATATCAAGACAAGGAACACTTTTAGCAGCGAGCAAAGATCAAAAAGAAAATAAAATCCATGTTTTTGATTACAATTCCCAGAAATGGAATGTATTTGAATTATTCAACCCTACCTTTTCCAATGGCGTAAAAACCGGTGCTGTACAATATTCCGATGCTATGGAATTTGACCATACCGGCGAGCGGGTAATGTATGATGCAATTAATACTATAAAAAATACTGCCGGAGCTGATGTGGAATATTGGGATATCTCTTTTCTGCGGGTATATAATAATGCCAGGTCTGCATTTGGAGATGGAAAGATCTCCAAACTATTCGGCCAATTACCAGAGAAAACCAGCGTTGGCAATCCCACTTTCTCCAAAAACAGTCCATTTATTATTGCATTTGATATGGTGGTGGATAAAGGGGGTATACCTGCTCAGTCTGATTATTATTGCCTGGGGGGAAATACAGAAACAGGAAAAATCGATACCGTTTTTTTCAATACTGAGCTGAGCTGGCCAAACTATTCAAATGCCGATGATAAAATAATCTTTAATGCTTCGACCAACTCCGGCACTAAAGTGGTAGGCCAGGTAAAGGTAACCACCAGTAAAATCGAGGGAACAGGTGCGGCAAGCGCTTTGATCTCCAATGCCAGGCTTGGGGTTTGGTTTGCCAACGGCGCAAGAAAGTTGCCTACCGCCATCGATAATGAATTGGTCACTAAATATGGATTAAAACTATCTCCCAATCCGGTTACCGGTGATCTGATTACCATCCAATGGTCTCAACCCAAAACTGGAGAAGAAACCAGATTTTCCATTTACGATATATCAGGCAAATTACGATTCAGTAATATGGGAAAATTTGCCGAAGGAAATCAATCGATTACAATCAGGGTAAATGACCTTTCCAATGGCATCTATCTTCTGAAAATGGAAACAAACGGTAAATACGGCACCCTTAAATTTGTAAAATAATGGTATCAGGCCAAACCTTTTGATTTAATACTGCGTTTAAAAAAGTGAACTGTTAGCCATCGTTTTATGATCAGGAAAATTTTATTTTTATTGGTATTGTGGTTTGGTTTTACCATGTCTGCTTGCGAAAAAGTAAGTTCAAATTCCAAGCCTGATGTTTTCGGTGAATGGATACTGACCGGTATATTTCTAAGTGATGCTAAAGATACTCCCTGCGGTTGGCAAGTGAATGATCATAGGGATATCAGCCTGAAAATGGAAAAAGATGCCATGGGATTAATAGCTATTTCCGGCAAATCGGTCGTCAATAGCTATGGATGTAAAGTAGAATCACTAGTCTATAATGACGCTGATAAAAAAGGGGAAATAAAAATAACAAACCTGTATACAACTGAAATAGCAGGACCCAAAGAGCTGATGCAATGTGAAGAAAGATATTATCAAATGCTCCAAACTGCAAAAGAATACACCATTGATGAAAACGGAAATTTATTGCTGGGCCTTTTAAAAAAGCCAGGTAGCAATCCACGAGATGGAGGTACCTATTTAATATTTGCAAAAAAATAAGACAACGTACGATGGACAAGGTAATACGTTCAATGGACGACATAGAACGTACGAAGTGCCGTGTATAAAAAAATTTGTCAAATATTCGAGTCCATATATATCATCCATTTTCCTTCATTAGTCTTTTTCCAGACCAATATATATTTACCGCCGTAGGATCCACTACCCTGTCCTACTTCAAAGATCAATGAATCGGAAACAGGTACTACACGCAAAGGAGTCAACTCAAGATGATAATCAGATTGATTCATATAGCCGTATTCTTGGATGATGTCTGCTCTGCCTTTAATCAAAGGTTTATGATTAAAATAAAATGCATCAGGCGTATACAGTTCATTGACCAATGAATCGGCATGGTGCATATTGCAGAATCTCATCCATTCATTTCTCCTGGTATTTAGTTCGTCCAATGTCAAAGACGCTTCATTCGATTTACTTTTGAACAATAATTCCACTTTCTCGGCAGCCTGTTCTTTTTTCAAAATGGCGAGTATAATACACAATTCATGGGTATTAGTTTGGCCTTCCCTTATTTCATATTGAATGCTGGAATCCGGATTGGCTGGCACGGCATACAGGGTTTCCGATGAAAGCAATGCTTCCGGATTGGTCTTGAAATAATTTTGAATCAAATTGCTACCCTGAAGAGCCATTCCATTTTCATTCATAAATACACCCTCATCGCTGAATGCCCACTGCACAGCGAGCCCTTCTAAAGGTACCTTTTTATTAGCCCCGGTATGGCAAGAAAAACTGATGATAAAGGCAAAAAAAATCAAACAGAATTTCATGTAGACAGCGCTCTTTAATTAAAATCCTATGGAATTGCCACCATCGACACAGAGCACTGTACCTGTCACAAAACCTGCATCTTCACTGGCAAAAAATGCTGCTGCTGCTCCAATATCACTTGGTTTTCCCATCTTACCCATAGGCGTACGGCCCAATGCTTTCGCTTTTCGCGGTGGATCATCATTCAAAGCCTTAGCTGTCATGGGTGTTTCAATAAATCCCGGAGCAATACAATTTACCCGAATGCCTCTGCCTGAAAGTTCGGAGGCCATCGCGCGAGTAAATCCCTCTATTGCCGTTTTACTGGATGAATACGCAATCACTCGAGGCAATCCGTACTGTGCAGCCATACTACTGATATTGATTATCGATCCGGATTCATGTTTTAGCATATCTTTTACCACTTCACGGGTGATCGAAAATACGGCAAGCAAATTGGTATTGATCACTTTTAAAAAATCTTCATCAGTGACCTCAACAAAATCTTTTTTCATGTTGATACCGGCATTATTTACAAGTATGTCAATTTTACCAAATTCCTGCACTAATGAGTCGATGAAAGACGGGATCGATTTCAAATCTGTAAGATCGCAAGGTCTTACAAATGAAAGCGGACCGAGCTGCTGATGTGCGGCATTTAATTTATCTGTATCTCTGCCTACCAGGATAGTCTTAATGCCTTGGGTCACAAATTTTTCAGCTATTCCAAAGCCCAGACCTGAACCGGCACCAGTCACAATTGCTACTTTTTCCATTATTATCTGATTTTTTCCAATTATTTAGAAGGGTGGAAAATATAAAATATTTATGAGATATGAAGCAGGTTTGATTCAAAAGATGAAGGATAAAGCAGAATTAAAATGATAGCCAAGGTTGAATAACCTGTTTCCAGGCAAACTGCGACAGTTCCCTGTCATCCTTTCCAATTCCACCACTTCAATTTTTCCTTTTCATGGAATTCTTTCGGCGTCTCTGCATAATAAACTGCCAATTTAAATACATAGAGCAGGCATCTGTCCTGCACACATCCTGCATACGTATTAGACAAATGATATAGATTATTCGGATCATGACCTTTGAGGTCGGCCATTTTATATATACCGATATTATTCAGATCCCGGGCGATCGATTTACCCACTCCGGGTATCTGTAGCAAGGATTCACTGTCTGCATATTTTTTTACCATCGGTTCCAAAAATAGGACTTAGTATTTATTTTGTTTTTTATTATTTGTGTTTACCCGATATTTACTCCAAGTATGAACAATAGATTCACGGAAAAATGCGTACCATTTGAAGAACTCACAGTAAATGAATTATATGAAATTTTAAGACTGCGGCTTGAAGTATTTGTGATAGAGCAAAAAAGTTTTTTTGTAGATGCGGATCGGTTTGATCAGTTTGCACATCATTTTATGCTGTTTAGTGAGGATGGATTGCTTGCAGGATATACCAGGTTGTTTGACCGGAATAGTCCTTATCCCGGTTACCTATCCATTGGCAGAGTGGTCGTTCATCCCGACTATAGAAATAAAAAATGCGGTCAATTGCTGATGGCAAAATCAATAAGCAAGGTAAAAGAGCTGTATGGACATCATCCAATCAAAATAGGAGCTCAGGGATATGCCAAAGGATTTTATGCTGCCCTTGGCTTTAAAGATATAGGGGAATATTATCTGGAAGATGGGGTACCTCATTTGAAGATGGTGATGGACTAAAGTTGATCAAACTGAGGCAGCAGATGGATTGTATCATCATTCTGCAATAAATTGATTAGTTTGCAACGCTGGATCTATTTGAATGTCTATTAATCATATGAAACAAAATAAATGGTTGGTAATACTGCTTGCTTTTGTTTTACTCAAATTCATTTTCCATTTATTCATTAATACAAGCTGGTCATTTCACAGAGACGAATTATTGTTTCTGGCTCTGGGCCGTCATTTGGATCTGGGCTATGCCTCTGTGCCACCGGGGATTGGTATTTGGTCCTGGATAGCCCAAAACGTATTGGGTGGGACATTATTTTCCATCCGATTGATTTCTTCCTTATTTGGATCTGCCACTATTTTTATAACCGGCCTTATAGCCAAAGAATTAATAAACCGAAGTTCAGCTACCCATACCGATGGATCATATGCCATGATTTTAATAGGAATATCGGGGCTGGTAAGCGGAGCCTTTCTTCGTACCAGCATGATGTTTCAGCCAGTAGTATTTGATATTTTTTATTGGACCCTGCTGTTGTTTTTATTATTAAAATACATAAATACAAAAGATGGTAAATGGATATTGTTTTTTGGAGTGGTCACCGGGATTGCATTATTAAATAAGTATACCATTTTTATCCTATTAGCGGCTTTATTACCCGCAATCCTGTTTACTAATTTGCGAAAGTTATTTACGGATAAAAATTGGTATTGGGCCATTCTTATTGGACTCCTTATTTTTTTACCAAACCTATATTGGCAGATAGATCATAAGATGCCTGTGATCCGGCATATGACTGAATTGGCAGAGACCCAATTTGCCCATGTTGAAATAACCGGATTTTTCATTGAGCAATTGATGTTTTTTCTGCCTGTTTTTTTTATTTGGATTCCGGGATTGGCTTATATCGGTTTGCATAAAGAAATGAAGGAAATGCGACTGTTTGCCTGGATGTATTTCATAGTACTGGGTATATTATTACTATTTAGTGCAAAGAGTTATTATTCATTGGGCTGTTATCCATTCTTCATTGCTGCCGGAGCTGTATTGGTCGAACAAAAAATATATTCCAAATCAGGATTACTTACCTATTGCATTCCGATTATCATTCTCCTGATTGGAATACCTGCGATTCCTGTTTCGCTTCCGGTTTTTCCACCGGATAAATTAACTAAATACATCGCAAACGTAAAAGAGATTGCAGGATTAAATGATATTACCAGATGGGAAAATGGACGAACTGATTATGCACTACCTCAGGACTATGCCGATATGCTTGGATGGAAAGAGCTCGGAGAACAAGTCGGACTGATCTGGCAATCGATACCCGACCGATCCACCGCTACGATCTACGGTGATTCATATGGTCATGCAGGCGCAGTGCAATACTTTGGTAAAAAATATGGAATCCGTGAAGTAATGAGTTTTAGTGATGCGTTTGCGTATTGGCTACCGGATAGTCTCGACAGAGCCAGGTTCCAGACTTTTATCTATGTGAATGATGACTTAGGTGATGACATGCCGGGATTTTTTAAGTCTATTGAGAAAAAATTTGAGTTGAATATGCCTCTTTCCAGGTCGCATGGTGATGAGATCTATTTATGTACCGGCCCTACCGATGCTTTTTTTGAAAGAATTAATTTGGCAATAAAAAATGCTAAAAGTGATCTGCAGATTGCAGATGGAGAGTAGGGTAGATTGTCTTTCACCCATATTTCTAAACTTATACTCAAGTCCAAATTTTATCACACACGGGATACCTCAAGCTACCCTTACCACAAAATAAAAAATAGAATATTTTCTATTTTAATTATTACTTTGTCGTACATCCTTTGTAATAACCGTTATGCATATCAAGCTTAAGAAAATAGGAAATTCCAGAGGAATAACGTTTGCCAAAGCAGTGATAGATCAATATCAAATCCAGGATGAGATAGAAATGGAGTTTAAGAAGGAGGGAATTCTCATTAAAAGGATTCAAGTGATACCAAGAGAAAAATGGGGTACTGCCGATAAAAAATTAAATATTAAAAAAAACAAAATATCTTCTGAGTTGGAAGATTATACTGAAAATGAATAAAAGAAGATTACTTATAAAATTAGGTACCATCAATACTTTAACTGCGAAATCAATTGCATTAACATTAATTGAATATTTTAAATTTTAGCAATATTATCTCTGCCTATTTCGATCTCACCAAGTCCTGCACCCATTCTAAAAAATAGGAATCAAAAAAATGAAACAATACAAATTCAATCATATATAATAATTTCATATACAATTTAAATACAGTTACAAACTACGTATTTTGGAAAGTGAAATATTGAAATATATAAATAACTGATCTACAGAACCAATTAAAGTTATTCTATCTCCATTTAATCTTATTTGTAAGCATATTCATTTTCGCTAACCAATTTTATAAGTATTCAGGCATGAACCAATATTGCAACACCCGATTATATAGGTATGGTACAAAGCATGTTAAAACCAGACTCAAATCCAACCTACGGAATACATGCTCCCTGTAGAATAGCCTTAAGGAGGTTTGACACCCTGAAAAGAAAAAATGAATAAAGCTTGGTATTCTGTCTAAGCTAAATAGAATTTTTCCATAATCAAAAAAAAACAACGGTACCTCAAAATGCGTTTTAGCCCATTCAGGATTTAAATATAGAATAATATGCCCGTGTCTTAATTCCATTCCTGATTCACCTCCAACAAAATTAAAAGTACCATCAACCAATTTTGTACTTTCGCCGATGAAATTTTTTATACTTAGATGGGGTTTTGGGATAATTTATTTGGCGGAAAAGAAAAATCAGCACAGGTACCTTTATTTGATACAGAATTTGGGCGATTTACTGATGCCAATAAAACAAAAGGTCAGTATGAGGCCTGGGACAAATCAGTAACCCATTTTGAAAACCGGGATTACCAGGCAGCACTGGAGGAATTCATTCATTATATACAAAACGGGTCGGGAAATAACATTACTAAAGAAAACAATACCTCCTATACCCTTTTTCAGGGTTCCAAATCCATAAATTTAAGCTCGCGAAATGGCCAATTGGCGGCCTCTTGTAATGTGGCTACCACCGATCAACTGCATATAGGTTTTATGCGCAGATTATTGGACCTAAATTATGAATTGAAATATGTGAGATATGCACTCTCCCCTGACAATACGGTGACTCTCCTGTTTGAAACTTCATTGGAAGACGCATCTCCCTATAAATTGTATTTTGCCTTAAAAGAACTGGCTATCCATGCTGACAAACAAGATGATTTACTTATTCACGAATTCGAATTTTTAAAGCCCATCCATTCGGGAAAAATAGAGGTACCAGGCCAGGAAGAGCTTACACAAAAATTCAGGTTTTTTAGATCCGAAATAGATGCTGCTTTAAAATTGTACGATACCGGAAAACTTAAACCGGAACAATATCCATCTGCCGGAGCATATGTTTTATTGGCCTTATTGTACAAATTGGATTATCTCATAAGACCGGAAGGCAAACTGATGGACCGGCTGGAACAAATGCACAAGGGGTATTTCGGACAAAACCAAAAAAATATACTCCAGCGATTGAAACAACTAAAGGATGACCTGTCCCGACTGCAGGATCTGCCTGAATCGGAGATTAAAAAAGATTTGTATCATTCCGTATTTACATTTGGTTTTACTTCTCCGGCCAATGTCAGCGCTTCATTTGAATTGATTGATCGTGAAATGCGAAATATTCAATGGTATTCGGATAATCAATATGAAGAATACATTGTGGCCATATTGGAGTACGCAGTAGGGCTTAGCCTTTTTAATTTTGCTTTGCCCGAGGTAATAAAAGAATTGTTCACCATCGTATATAGAATTACAGAATGCAGCTATTTTGAGCATATAAAGGGTTATGAAAAACTGGTAGATTCCAAAAACAGGCCTGATCGATCCGCCATTCGTGATGAATTGTATAGAATAGAAAAAAAATACAAAGGCGAATACCCTTCCCTGGTGATGGATACCAAACCACTGAGGTTTGAAAGTATCGGTGCCTTTCTGGTAAGTTATATTCTCATGATCCGGCAAATTCAATTTCAAAAGACAAAATGAATACCATCATAGAGATATATAAAGATATCGTTGTGCAGATAGCGACTCCGTATAGTACCGGTACGGGGTTTATATTGCCAAAGGAAAAACTAATAGTCACTAATGAACATGTCGTGCGGGACAATCACGAATTGGTCATAGAAGGAAGACTTATTCCCAAACAACTGGCCCGGGTAGTATTTCTCGATCAACGTTTTGATCTGGCTTTCATTGCATTGCCTGAGATGGCTGGTATGCCTGAAATAGTGGATATTGAAAAAATACGAAAACTAAAGGAAGGAGACCTCATCATTGCCGTAGGGCATCCATTTGGATTAAAATACACGGCCACACAAGGCATAGTTTCCAATACGATGCATATGCAGAACGACATCTCCTATATCCAACATGATGCTGCGCTTAATCCCGGTAACAGTGGTGGACCGCTAATAAACGAATCCGGTCGCATTGTTGGAGTAAATACGTTTATTATTCAAAATGGGAATAGTATTGGATTTTCGTTACCAGCCAACTACCTGGAAGAAACCTTGCTTGCTTTTGCAGAGGGTCAGGGAAAAGAAGCTTCCCGATGCAATTCCTGCTCCAATATTGTATTTGAGATCCCCAAAGAAAATAATTATTGTACTCACTGCGGAAGCCCGATAAAATTCCCTTCCGATTCCAAACCCTATGAAGCCGTAGGTATCCCACGCACGATCGAAGAAATTCTAATCAAACTTGGATATGAAGTAAAACTTTGCAGAAGAGGGCAAAACAACTGGGAGATCCCACATGGAAGTGCGACCATCGAAATAGCCTATCATGAACAAAGCGGATTAATCCTCAGCGACGCCATATTATGTTATCTACCTAAGATCAATATCAAAGAGATCTATGAATTTATGCTTCGCCAAAATTATGACCTCAGGCAATCCAGCCTTTGCCTTAGGGGTAATGAGATTATATTGTCCAGTATACTCATCGATCGATATTTAGATGTACAACAGGGTAGTCACCAGATTAAAAATTTATTGACCAAAGCCGATGAGTACGACGATCTGTTGGTAAATAAATTTGGAGCAATTTGGAAAAGCGAGGAGTAAATGCATACGCAGAAACCTCGGTGAAATTTGGTTCGAAATCAATCAGGTAGTTGTTTTTGAGTGATATATCGTCTAAAATCAGCATTGAATAGAATAACGCCTTAATTCAAAAACTATCCCCTAATTTTGCACCAAAATTTAATACATGTCACGAATACAAGATCATGAAATAGATTACAAAATCTATGGAGAAG
>CAYNIG010000060.1:0-20244 GCA_964396995.1 uncultured Saprospiraceae bacterium
TATAATCTTTCTCCGTATAAATATTATAAATTTCTGGATGGAGTTACAACTGAGGATTATACTTTTCTGGTAAATTATGTACAGGGACTCGATACTTTCAAACATAAAGCACAGTACCTGGCAGCTGATATTGATGGAAATGATACCCTAAATCTGGATGATGTACTGTTACTGGGATATTATCTGGTTGCTAAAGGCGATAAAATTCCGTCCTCTCAAGCTTCCTGGAGATTTGTACCTAAATCGTTCAATTTTGAATCGCTGGTTATTAATAATTACAAATTACCTGTAATTCCCAATTCAATGGTTTTTAATCCATTGGATTCAAATTACCTGGATGCAGATTTTGTAGGAATAAAAATTGGGGATGTAAATCTTAGCCTAATTGATACTAATAAAGAGGTAGCTGGTATTTCAAATAGTACTTTGGAAGTCAGAGGCAAACCAATTTCTTCAGAATCTGTCAAGGTTAAAACTTATCCTAATCCGGCTTCTGACCGAATTTTTATTGAACTGTCTGCATCAGATGGTCACCCCCAGGCTCAATTGGAGATTTTTGATTTAAGTGGTAGAAAAGTGTACAGCCAAAAGCCTTTTTCTATATTAGGTGGTTTCCACCAGATTTTGATTACAAAGGAAGAGCTTAATGGTAATGGTCTGTATTATTACAGAATTAAGATTGCAGATAATTTATTTTCGGGCAAGCTGTTATTTCATTGATTTTAATTTATATTACTGATTTTCATTTTATTATAAATGATATATTAATTTAATATGTTAATATAATATTATTGATATACCAATTCCAAGGTATTTCAATGCAATACATATTACATATTTTTGTAATGTTTATTTAAATAATATTCAATAAAATACAATTGTATTTATTTTGTAATATGTTTAATAGACTCCCATCCCAAAATTTTTGATTTTCATACCGACAGGTATTTCTACCTCTCAGTTTTTATTTCAAAATAAACAGTATTCTATTTAACCCGGTGTGCTTAAACCACAACTGGTTGAATATTAACTTATTATAACATATGAAAACTGTTTGAAATGAAACATAATTTTAATCTTGGTACTTGGGTTTCTATTTTTGGATTCACCCTTCTCTTTTTTAATTCCAAACAATTAAATGGTCAGTGCACAACCACCAGAGCCAGCAAAGTAATCAGATCTTGCTTGGCAAATCCCGATACCATTCATGTTCCAAAGACTACTGATTTTACCTGCGAAGCAGATTTATCAGTGACGAATATTGTAGCGATACTTCCTCAGGTCGCTTTAAACGGTATGACTCCATGTGATTCGACTTTTTATAGTAAATCAATTCGGACCTGGTCTTTGACAGTGAAAAATGGAGGCGGCACTACCATCCGTACCGAGCAATATACCGATACTGTCTGTTTTACTAAGTCTGCTTTATTCCCTACAGAAGGCATCATGGATACCGTGCCATGCCCAAAGGATACCATTATATACTGCCCTTTAATCGGGGGAATAGATACCAGCATTGCAGCATTAGGGTCACCCATTTCAAACGGTTCAATCCCATGCAACATAATGCAGATCGGGCCAGTAAGAAAAGTATGGCTATTTAAATCTAATGGGTGTTATAAAATTTCCAGGTCATGGGATTTATTGGATTGGTGTACTAAAGAAACCAAAACATGCACTCAGATTATTGAAGTCAGAGATACAATTGATCCGGTAATTTCCACCATGTCCTTGATTATACCTGATGTAAGTATTTCCGGTGACCAATGTACTGCTTCATTTATCGTACCCCCGATTTCGGCATCAGATAATTGTTCTTCTCTTGCCCAGTTACTTTATACGGTTACAATCGATGGAGTCACTATTAATACGAACGGTGGAATGATTTCAGGAATTCATATTGGTACTCATGATGTAATTTATAAAGTAGATGATGGGTGTGGTAATATTTCTATGTTTACCACTTCGGTTACTGTTTATGACGGTGTTCCCCCTTTAGCCTTATGTAAAGGACCTAAAGTTGTTCAACTTCCTCAGACGGGAATGGTTACTCTGCCAAAATCTGCTTTTGATGACGGAAGCTTTGACCGGTGTTCCCATGAAATTTCCATTAAAATAAAGAGAATGAATGATGATCCGGCATGTCATAATGCTGGTAATTACTTTAATAGGTTCGATGATAATGTAAAATTTTGTTGTGTCGATGCCGGTACTGATGTAATGGTCATTATGAGAGTATCGCAAAATATTTTACCTGCTGGACCTGTGAGTATTGATTCGTATGACAGAGTGGCGTATACAGATTGTATGGTAGCCGTGAGGGTAGTGGATAAGATTGGGCCTGATATTTCCTGCCCTGAGGGAGTAACCATTGATTGCCGGGATATATCTAAAAAGCGAGTAAAAAATCCATCTGATTATGGTATGGCAATAATAAATGAAATGTGCCTTGATTCAGTAAGATACGATAGTATTCCTTCTTTAAATGAATGTGGTGTAGGCTCAATAATCAGAAGGATTATTGCGAGGGATAAAGCAGGCAACAGCAACTCCTGCGACCAGTTAATTAAAGTGGTAAATAATTTTCCTTTTAATGCAAATGATACCAGTGATTTTATTTGGCCTAAAGACACCACTTTCTTTGTGTGTTCAGCAAACACTGCATCAACAGTAACCGGAATGCCCCTGGTTAAAGATCCTTCCTGCGCAAAAGTAATATTTACACATTCTGATGAAGTGTACGAATATGCCCCGGGTGCTTGCAAAAAAATATTGCGAAAATGGAGTGTAGTGGATTGGTGTCAGGTGGACCCTACTAATTCTTATTCTGGTAAATGGTCACGAACACAAAAGATCGTGGTAATGGATACCGTAAAACCGGTAATTACCGTTCCGGCTGACATCACTTCTAAGAATACGGATTCAGTATGTGGACCTAAAGCAATTTCTATTCCATTACCTACTGCTACGGACTGTACAGCTGCTATAAATATGGAATGGTCATTTGTGGTTGATTTCTTTACTGATGGTCTGGACCTAAAACCAGGCACTGGAAGAGATGCGAGTCAATCATTTCCCAATGGTATACACACCATAGAATTTAAAGTCAGCGATAAATGTGGAAATTTCTCTACTAAGAAAATGAAGGTAACTGTAACCGATGGTAAGAAACCGACACCCGTGGTAATGCATGGTCTGGCTACCGATTTGGCCAATATGAATGGGGTAGGAATGGTAAGAGTCTTTGCAAGACAGTTCTTTTTACAAGCAAGTTCGTTTGACAACTGTACACCATTTGACAAACTGAGGTTTTCTTTTTCATCGAATGTAAACGACACGGTTCGAACCTATACTTGTGACAGTTTTGGACTTAGAAATGTAAGACTGTATTTAACTGATGAAGCCAATAATCAGGATAATGTACTTACTTATATTTTGATCCAAAATAATATGAATGCCTGTACTTCCCCTGCACCGGCATTGCGTACAGCGGGAGTAGAAGGTACAATTATAAACGAAGCGGGCAAAGCCATAGATCAGGTTTCCATAAAAATAATGAATGGAACCTCTGCATTACCTGAACCTAATGTTATAAATGGCAAATTTAATGCATCCTCTCTTTTATTAGGTGAGTCATATGAGATAATTCCAAAAAAAGACATTAATCCAACAAATGGAGTCAGTACGGTAGATTTGATAGTAATGCAAAGGCATATTCTGGGTATCAAATCACTGAATACACCTTACAAGATGATTGCTGCAGATATTGATAAAAACAATGAAATTGACGCCTCCGATTTACTTGAATTAAGAAAATTGATTTTAGGTATTGACACTAAATTCAATAATAATGATTCGTGGAGATTTATTGATGAAAGCTACAAGTTCAACGATTTGCAAACCGCTTTGAAAGAGCCCTTCAGGGAAAAATATCCAATCGTGAATATGGACAAATCGATGCAGGTGAAATTTATTGGGGTTAAGGTTGGAGATGTAAATGAATCCAGTGTACCAAATGAATTAAAGCAGTTGGAAGATCGCACGATAGAGATGAGAGAATTAAAATTAGTAGATGCTACCATCAGGAAAAATCAGACCGTCAGAATTCCAATTTACATTGGCGATCCGCATACGATACATGGTCTGCAGTTAAACTTAGCATTACGTGGGCTTACCTATCAGGGAATAGAATCCTCTGTATTTGCTGCAGACGAAATTCAAAGTTATTATAAAGACGATCAGCTTAAAATTAGTGTCGCATCAGGAAAATCTCATAAAACAAAAGATATACCATTGTTTTATCTTATAGTGAATGCAAATCAGGAAATTAAATTGAGTAAAAGCCTGTCAATGGCAGGAGAAGAAAATAACTTTACTTCTGAAATATACGGTGAAAACTTAACTGCAAATCGGATAAAACTAAATTGGAGTTCAACTGAATTTAAGCTTTATCAAAACCGACCAAATCCATTTACAGATGTAACTATTGTGGATTTTTATATGCCTGGCGAATCAGTAGTATCATTAAAAGTATTGGATATGCAGGGCAGAGTTTTGTCAACTCAAATGAAAGCGGCTGCTAAAGGTTTAAATCAATGGAGCATAGCTCAGGATTTATTTAAATCTGCTGGTATATATTATTATAAAATTGAATCAGTGCATGGTGTTCATTCAAACAAAATGATTTTAGTTAAATAGACCTTTCTGGTTCTTTCAATTTGATTAATTAAAATGAAAAAGAAATGAAAAAAATAGTCTCGATACCAATATATGTACTTGCGATCAGCGTACTATTATTTTCAGACATGAATGCTTATCCTCTCCGGGCTGATTATTATCATTCGAATTCCTGGAAGCCTGTTTATACTGCAAGTATGGTCAAGCAAGCCGGTATCATTTGTTTCCCTCAGGTGCAACTCTCATTGGATCAAACGGGGAAAGTGAAAATAACACCCGAAATGCTTCTTACCGTCATGCCAGCAAATCCGGCGAATTATTCGGTCTTGGTTCAGGGCACAAAAACGGATACGGTGACCTGTAATGATATAGGCTATAAATTGAAAGTACATGTTTTTGAAAATGGAACTAACAATAGTTGCTGGTCTTATGTCACTGTTGAAGATAAAACAGCCCCTTTTGTAATTTGCCGTGATACTACACTAATTTGTATTGGCAGGCAATCTGACTTGGATAGTATTCCAAATATTACACTTATAGGAGATAACTGCACTCCTTTGAAAGATATCCGGATTTCAAAAATGGACAGAATTGAAACCAGGGATTGTGCAGACGATACATTTTCTGTTGTTACCAGAATGTGGTCAGCTATTGACCCATGGGGTAGGACAGGTACCTGTACCCAGACTATTAATTTGCTTAGGGCAGATCAATCAGATATTCATTTTCCAAATGATACTACGATATACTGCCCTGCAACCAATATATCGCCGGAATATTTAGGACAACCTACAATCGGAGATAAACCATTGGATAAATTTTGCGGCTGGGCTGTAGAATATGATGATATAACCTATATTAAATGCGGAGAATCAAAGAAAATTCTGAGGGTATGGAAGATTTTGGATTGTTGTGCTTTGAAAGACACTTCCGTGACGCAATTTATTCATATTAGTGATACGACACCACCTGCTATCGTATGCCCTGTACCGTATACCGTATTTACAGATGACGATCAATGTTTAGCTACATTTAGGCTAAAGAGACTATTTTCTGTAACTGATGCTTGCAATGAAAATAACATTGATGTATGGATAAAAGTCGATAATCAATTATTGTATACACCCGGCAGTATCGTGGAACTGGCACCAGGTGTCCATGACCTGGTATACCAGGCAGCTGATGCCTGCGGTAATAAGGCAACCTGCAATACAAAAGTTGAGGTAAAAGATAATGTTGAACCGGTTCTCATATGTCCTGATTCAATTTTTATCAGTTTGCCTGCTTCAAATACTTTTATCGAACCTCACTATTTTTCCAGTATTGAATATTATGATAATTGTGAGATTAAAAAGGTTGAATTTAAAAAGTCAATTGACAACTGCATGGATGGAATTCTGGATACTATTTTTAATGATACTATACACGTGTGTTGTGATGAAATAAATGAAATTTTTGATATCATTTTCAAGGTAACCGATACAAGCAACAATATGAGTACCTGTACTGTAAAAGCATATGTTGTGGATAAAACAGCACCCATACTTAATAGTGAACAAAATGACACCATAACCTGCGGTATGCCTAGACCGGACTGGGTAGATCCGGATTTGGGTTTGGTGGATAATTGCTTGGATAATGTAAAAATCACTATTGACACTACCATAAATAATTTTAACAGCTGTGGATTGGGGACTATAAAAAGGAGAATCATTGCTACTGACCCCGGTGGGAACGCAGATACGGTTTGTCAAAGTATTACCGTAATTGCCGGAGACGGTATGGATAATACTGCATTTTGTGCATTGATTATTTGGCCTAAAGATACCATATTGTCAAATTGTGCTATTAACCAGCATCCTGATAGTTTAAAGTTAAGACCTGAATTTACTCCTGATCCTGAAAATTGTACTGATGCCATATTTACTTACAGGGATACATCAGTGGCCAGTCAAATAATGGGGGGATGCCTTAATACAACCTGGCGAATCTGGACAGCATGGGAAGAATGTACTATGACTTTGATGTGTAAAGACACACAGAATATAAATGTATTGGATATAGATGATCCTTTACTGGTAGTGCCTGCTGATATTATCATAAATTTGAAATTTCCATCCCTTTGTGATACATTACTGACTTCATTGGGATCTGCAATAGTTGCTGATTGTGATCCGAATGTAATTATTAAAAATGTCATCATTGGTAGTACGGATACGGCTGGAGCTTCTTTGATAAGAAGATATCCACTGGGTGTGAGCCAGGTTTATGTCTATGCAAAAGATGCTTGCGGTAATATTTCTGAAGATACGGTTACGATTACAGTGAGAGATACCATTAAACCAATGGCCGTGTGTCAGAAGTTTAATAATTACATTAATGATCTTGGAATAATAAGAGTCAACTCATCCCGGGTGAATGGTGGCAGCACAGATAATTGTACCGCTGCGGATCAATTAAAGATATCATTCACTAAGAATACAGATGATACACTGATTGAAGTAAATTGTGATCATATAATATTAAAAAGACCGTCCGGAGATACTATTTTAGATACAGTCAGATATTTTCCACTAGAAAGATACTTCACGATATGGGTTACCGATGCCAGTGGTAATCAGGACTCTTGTATTGGCAATAGGTCTTTGGTATTCTTAGACACTTTAAATATTTGCAATAAACCATTTATGATTTCAGGAATACATGGGAAATTAGAAACTTTTAACGGTCTCAGCATACCCAATGCATTGGTCATGGCATCGGGTGAGATAAATCTACGAAACACATCTAATGTAAATGGGGAATACAATTTACCAGGCGTAAATCCGGGAATATATAAAATGACTCCTTATAAAAACGATGACCATCTAATGGGCCTCAGTACATTGGACCTCTTGCTTATACAAAAGCACATCACCGGAGCAGAGCCATTTAAGAATGCGGATCAATTTATTGCTGCGGATATTAATAATGATGGAGAGGTTACCGCTCTCGATTTAATTGAATTGAAAAAGGTAATACTAGGAGTTCAGCCTGTATTTAATCAAAATACTTCCTGGAGGTTTTTTAATAGCTCCTTATCAGCCCGTATACAGGATGCATATGCATTAAGGAGATTTGAAAATCCTTTCGTCGAGACTTTTTATGGTCAAAATTCAGAACAAAACTTCAATGGAGTTAAAATTGGTGATGTAAACCGAAGCGCACTAGCCGGTTTGATGAATTTAGAAAGTCGGTCTGATTCTAAATTTGAATTTGAAATAGAGAACAAAATCTGTAATGAAAATGAGCTGGTTTCGATCACAATCGAAGCCAATATGCTTCAAACAGAGGGGATTCAGGGAGAATTTCTGATCACTGATGCTGCTTTGGTAAAAATCGGAACCGATGCTTTGCTAAATGAAAATACTATCTATACGCCGGTAATGGATAAAGGTAAGTTGCGATTTAGTTGGGTTGGAAAACCCGAAAAACCAGGAGCAGCAGAAAATATACTTCAATTAATTATTCAACCGAAAAAGAGGGGTTATGTTTCCGAATTTATCAAATTAAGTACAAACGGGCTTCCTAATGAAGCATATACTTCCAACAAAGAAATTAAGTCACTTGGAATTAAGTTTAACGCACTGAATATGAAAAACAAAAACATTGATGTGAAAACCGGAGAGGGGGCCCATCCCAAAACAGTATACCATGGCCAGCATCAGGATGTATCCATCGATGTTTTTGTTTTTCCTAATCCTGTGATAAGTGAATTTAACATTAAAGTTAATAATATCAGGAATTCTTCCCTCATGAATTGGAGACTTATGGATGAAGCAGGTCGAAAGCTTAAAGCCGGTAAATTCAACCAGAATATCAGGGTTTCTATGGAAGGCTTGAATACCGGATTTTATCTCCTTGAATTACAGGGAGAAGATAAGAAATTCATCTATCGGTCAAAAATTATTAAAAAATAAAAGTTGATTCAGTGTATACATATTATGAAAATATTTAATATATTCGCATTATGAATTTTCATAATATGTAATTCACTGAAAGTATTAGATCAATATTAATCTTTAAAACAATGAAAACTACCTCTCCATTTTTAAGGTATTTACTTACAATGAGCCTGTTCTTTGTACTGATTTTAAATAGCCAGGCAAGCAATGCACCTGCCGTGAAATCATCTTTTCATGGGTATAGATATTATACTCCGTCAGGAAGTCTTTTTTCTCATTTGATTGAGGGATCTTGTTATTTTGACACAAATCCTCCTCAGATTTTTAAGGTGGACCAACCTTTCCTGAGCTGCTATGAAGTGGAAAAAGCAGTGTGGAGTGACTTTATTGGTATTTCTGATGATTGCACACCAAATTATTTGTTAAAAATAAGTCAAAAGGATAGTGTAAATCAGGGATGTAATGGAAGGGAAATCGAAATTTTACGCACTTTTACTGTGACTGACCGAGCTGGTAATCAAGCTACGGCAACAGTATTGATCCTTGTTGATAGAGTTAAATTGGAAGAGGTTGTTTTTCCTTCGAAAGTAGACTGGTACTGTCCGTCAACCAAATCGTTAGATCCAAAGGAAACCGGAATACCTTCATACAACGGTAACCCGGTTGACCATTTTTGTGGTTTAACGCTCAATTATAAAGATTTTGCCACCAAAATTTGTGGGACTTCGATCTATATAAGAAGACATTGGACCGTAACAGATTGTTGTACTTTGTATGCATTAAATTATGATCAGGATATTTATGTACATGATACTACAAAGCCAATTTTAACGTGCCCCGCCCCATTGCAGTACAGTACCAATGTAAAAGAATGCTATTCACACCAGCTTATCCCATCTATCCAGGCAACAGATATATGCAATCCTCTTGGCCTTGATATTTATGTAAAAGTAAATGGTGTTGGTTCATACCAGGTGGGTAAAAAAGTCATTCTTGGTGTTGGCAGTCACTCGTTTGAATATATTGTGACCGATGCCTGCGGGAATATTGCTTCTTGCAAAGTTCCTGTGACCGTTACGGATGGCCAACCCCCATTATTGAGCTGTATTCCGGTAGAGGTATGTCTTGAAACCGAAACCACACAGCTTTGTGCCAAGGATTTCGTGAGCGAATATTGGGATGACTGTTCTGGATTGTCCAATGTTACTTTGCAGGTAAGAAAATTTGAAGATTTTTGTGGCCACCCTGAAGAAACTTCATTTGGTGATTGTATTACCATTTGTTGCTTCGACAATCAAAAAGTGGTACTGGTAGAAGTAAAAGCTACCGATAAAGCAGGTAATTCAGTGACCTGTGTGACAGAAGTAAATATAACCAGTAAGCTACCATTGAAAATAAAATGCACAGATACATTAAAATTAAGCTGCGGAGATCCTATTCCGGGCACACCGGCTGAGGTGGATTATTGTGGTGAATATAATGTAAGTGTTAAAACAGTATTTGACAATAGAAATGTGGCTGGTATGGGCACTATAATCAGAAGGTATATAGTTACTACAACTGATGGCAGACAAGACTCTTGTCAAACGGTAATCATCATTGGATTAGGCACTAATGCATTTGGAGCTGACGATGTTACTTGCCCGGCTGCTACGGTAGATATAAATGGTTGTTTAATACCTGATTTAAGTTCTATACCCGGAATTTCTCTTAAGGATACCGCCAGACCTTGTGCTCAGATCAACATTACTTTAAAATTAGATACTTTTACCAATCTTGGAACTCCTTGTATTCGGGTCAGGCGAACATGGACTATAAAGGATGCTGTACAGCCTGCATTGAATGTGACTTGTGTTCAGAATATTAATATCAATGATACCCTTAAACCGGTGATCTCTGGTGTAAAAGACACTACTGTAAATGCTGGTGTCAACTGTTCCGCAATAATCGATTTACCCGGTGCAATAGCAATAGATTGCGATCCCAATGTGTTGATTACCAATTCATTAAATGGGCAAGGTGCTAATATTAGTCCAATTGCATTTCCTATCGGGATGACCACCATTAGATATAGAGCAACTGATAAATGCGGTAATAGTGATTCGATCACTATAAAAGTAACCGTTGTGAACAGCGGCGGATTCAGTATAGTCTGCCAGCCTGATACTATTGTGAATTGCGGTGTAAGTTTTATACCCAGAGCCGCCACGATCAATGCTTCCTGTACTCAGATTGCATCCAATATTCTGAGATCAGATACAGTAAGAAACAAATGTGCGATCACTAAAATCAATTTCAAAAGGATTATAACGGATACCGCAGGCCGAAAAGACTCATGTACTTTCATGGTGACATTCAGAACCAATGATACCTTATTCTGTGATCAAATAACTTGGCCCAAAGACACTTTGTTATTTGATTGCAATAAAAGTATACATCCTGATACGATAAAACTGAGACCGTTGATCACATTTAATACCGGAAGTTGCGCACTTTTGTCAACTACTTTTAAAGATACCTTAGTTGAGTCGGGATGTACTCGTATTGTCAGAAGAATATGGACAGTGACTGATACCTGTGCTATACCCCCAGTTGTATGCAGAGATACACAACTCATTTCTGTAATTGATAATAGTGCTCCTGTTTTGAAAATACCGAAGGATACCATGATTTTCCTGAGACAGGGGTTCCCGGCCGATACTTTGCTTACCTTTCTGGGTAATGCTACTGCAACAGACTGCGATACGGCGGTAGTAATTAAAAATGTTATCCTGGGAAGGACAGATACGGCTGGTGCATCATTGATAAGGAGATATCCATTAGGTACTACCAGTATTTTGGTGATCGCAAGAGATGCTTGCGGAAATTCTGTGAAAGATACACTTATAATTCAGGTAAAAGATACAGTAAGACCTTTGGCATCGTGTAAGAAGTCAAATAACTATTTATCTGACCTCGGTATCATCAGGGTGTCATCAAAACAATTTGACGGAGGAAGTAGTGATAATTCGACCCCTGCATCTCAATTAAAATTTTCCTGGACCAGGAAGACATCGGACTCCATATTGGAGGTAAATTGTAATGTGATCAAATTGATCAGGGCAGGAGGCGATACCATATTGGATAGTGTAAAGGTATATCCGTTCGAAAGAAATTTTAATCTTTGGGTAACCGATGCAAGTGGTAATCAGGATACCTGTGAAGGGAATAGGTTTCTTGCATTTTTTGATACGTTAAATGTATGTGGCAAAGCTGCTATACGCACTAATTCAGCAATTCAGGGCAGGGTGACGATGATGAATGGAAAAAGTATTCCTAATGTAATTCTCTCGGCGATTGGGGAAGACCAAAAACAAAATACCACCGACCAAGATGGAAACTATCTTATCGATCGTATTACCCCAGGAATGTATAAGCTTTTTCCGTATAAAAATGATGATCCTTCCCTGGGTGTAAGTACAGCAGACTTAATTTCGATACAAAAACATATACTGGGCCAAAGTAAAATAGAAGGTACTGATAAAATGGTAGCGGCCGATGTGAATAATGATGGAGACATTAGTATTATCGACCTGCTGGAGCTTAGAAAATTAATTTTGGGAATATATGATCAATTTCCACAAAATAGCTCATGGCGATTTTTTGATCAGAATATAATGGCCCGTGTCAGTGATCATAATACATTGAAAGATTTTGAAAAACCATTTGTTGAAGCAAAGAAGGAAGAAACGGTATTGCAAAACTTTACAGGTATAAAAATTGGAGATGTAAATGGAAGTGCTGCACCGGAGTTTACTTCGCTTGAAAACAGGTCTGCAAAAAACCTAAACATTTACTTACCCTCCGCTAATTTGTCCATGAATCAATTGATAGAGCTTCCGGTTTTTGCTGACCTGGATAATATTGAAGGGATGCAAGCTGAAATAAAAATTGATCATGCTTTCGTGGTGGCAATTAAAGAAAAGTCAGGCTGGATAAGTCAGCAGGCATTTCAACCGGATTTATTCAACCAGGGTATTCTTAGATTCAGTTGGATACGACCTTCTGAAATGCAGGGAATATCAGGAATGCAGCCATTATTTACAGTGTACATCAGAAGTGATCTAAATGGTAAATTAGAGAATGTCACTTCTTTCTCAGCTAGAAAATTGAGGCCAGAGGCATACACTTCTTCAGGCGATCAATTGGATTTGAACCTGGCCTTCAAAACTTCTTCTCAGGTGCGTGTTGTCAACCCAAAATTTGTTTTGACTCAAAATGCTCCTAACCCGTTTACGGAAACCACGATGATTCGATTCTCACTTCCGGAACACGGTAAAGTGAGTTGGTCTGTCACAGATATGGCTGGTAGGGTCGTTTCTAAATGGAATCGTGAAATGGCTAAAGGAGAACATCAGCTTCTGGTAAGAAAGTCTGATCTGGGAAGCTCCGGGATATATTATTACAGATTGGAATTTAATGGATTCAGTGAAATCAAGAAATTGATTTTGATAGATTAAAAAGTATAAATTTCATTGTTTTATCATGTAAAACCCTACTCAATTTGAGTGGGGTTTTCTTTTTATATGATCTTTTTATGTGCTATATAATTTTTTTTTAATCAGACTATAACACATATTATTTATTTTAACTTTAAAAAACATTGAATAACAATATATTATAAATTATTTATATTTATAATATTAAAAATACCATTTATATGGTAGCTCAATACCACTGTGATCAAAATATATTTGTTTCATATTATTATATTATTTAATATGATAATATATCTACCAAAGAGAATGAATGTGTATTAAATATTAATTAGGTTTAATATTTAATACCTTCCAGATAAAACAGAACCTTCCTGAGTACTTAATGATGATAACCAAAGGGAAATGAATTACCGATTCCCCATTTTCGGTAAATCACATCCTAAAGGTTTTGGGCTGCAAAGGCATCCCATCCCAATTTAATTTAATCTAACTAAAACTAAGTCTCATGAAGAAAACTCAACGCACGTTTGCAGAAAAAGTGGTGTACATCTGTAAATCCAGTGCAATTCTACTAATGTTGCTCGTTTGCAGCTTTACGGCATACAGTCAATGCCCTATGGTATGCCACAATATTAATGTATCTCTGGATACTATAAAGAAAGGCTACACCATCATTGAGCCAGCGCATGTATTGTCTAATATGGCTTCTTGTCCAAACGGTGGTTTCAAAGTTAATTTGTACGATACCTATGGAAACGAATTAGGAAATATTGCTGATTGCAATATGGTCGGCTTGACTTTGATCGTAAAAGTTACTGATACTATTTCGAAAAACACATGTTGGGCTAAAGCCAAAATCGAAGACAAAGCAGGGCCTAATATCACCTGTGGAAGGGATACTATTTCTTGTTTGTTATTAAATGCTTATAGCCAGGGTCTGGATCAGTTCCCTGCCGGAATGGCTACGGATAATTGCGGGATTTCATCCAAACCATCCATTTCGATTGTTTGTACTGAAATGCCGTGCAGCGATCCAAACTTTATAGCCATATGTGAAAGAAAAATAATAGCATATGACCAGTGGGGACTTACCTCACAATGTACTGATAGTCTTTTTATCGTTAAAGACTCAATCAGTAATTTGGAAAAACCCCGCGATACCATTATAGAATGTCATATAGCAGATACCATTAAAAAAGATGCCGGGGGTAATCCGATACCAGAGCGAACGGGAGTACCTACCATAAAAGGGAATCCGGTATGGCCAAATTATTCTGTGTGTAAAATTATTAGCCGCTATTCCGATACAAATTATCCTATTTGCGGAAAAGGAAGGAAAATCCGAAGGCAATGGACTGTAGTAGATTGGTGTACCAAAAAAGATACTACTGTAATTCAATGGATAAAAATTACGGATACAACAGATCCTGTTTTATTAGCAGATCTCGCACCAATTACGGCAAGTTCCGGAGCTCATGATTGCAATGCATGGATAAATTTATCTAGACCTAGGCTTTCAGATTGTTCAGGGATCAAATCGATTAATTATTCTGCCCTGGTGGTGAACAATGGTATTCCTTCCATTATCAATGGTTCTTTTAGTGGAAACTTGGAAAAAATTCATTTACCAGCCGGCGTACATAATATAAAATATTCAATATCTGACTCATGTAATAATTTACTTGAGCTCAATCAGGTGGTTACAGTCATAGACGAAATCCCCCCAACCCCTGTTTGCGATGAGAATACAGCCACCACGTTAGACCCCAGGGAATGTTGGTCTAGAATTTATGCGGCTGATCTTGACAATGGAAGTCATGATAATTGTTGTCAAACTTTGTATTTCGCCGTCATCCATATGGATACCTTGACCAAATATCAAAATCTGATAGCATCAAAGCTCAAAGCCAAATATGGGCTGGACACGTATACAGCAAAGCGTAGTAAAATTGATCTTATTATAGATAAATACATCAATTGTAAATATTTCAATGATTACATAGATCTTACTGAATGTGGAAGAGATACCCTGGTGTTAAGAGTTTACGAAGCATGTAAAGCAAGATTATATGATCCTCATGTTCATGGAGATTCCAGGCATTTACATTATTGCAATGAAATGTATAAGTCTGAGCTGGTGGATATCATTGCTTTGGTAGAAAAGAAAATTTTGGGATCGACTCCGATAGGTGGGTATTCTGATTTCAATCTTACCATTGCTGCGAGAAACTACAATGATTGTATGGTAAATGTGAATGTGTCTGACAAACAAGCCCCGGTATGTGATGTTGATCCTGTAAAGAATGCTTATTGTGACGGTACTCCATATAAATTATCTTATAACGAGACTGCCGAGCAAGGATATTATTCCAATCCTTTCTGTATAGGGGCCAACGCAAAATACGATACCGCGTACTTAAATCTGGATAAATATGACCTTCCGGGAAAATTAAACCCAGAAGAACTATTTGACAGTGCTGTATTTACTGATAACTGTGGAAAAGTAACGGTGACTTCATCAGTAACAGGGAGTTTAAATAATTGCGGATCAGGCAAACTGACCAAAAGCTGGAAAGGGGAAGACGCGTGCGGCCAACTGAGTACCACATGCTCTCAGGTTTTAAATGTATATCATAGATCCGATTTTGAAGTTTTATTCCCTGCAGATATAGTAACTTCTTGCTTATCTGATTTAAAGCAGTTTGAGAAACCAACAGGAGACTATTATGTAAAAATATTTGATGATGAATGTGAGCAGGTAGGAGTATCATATGAAGATCAGACTTTTACTATAGCGGCTGGTGCATGTTATAAAATTATCAGAACCTGGAAATTGATTGATTGGTGCATTTACAACCCTAATGAACATAGAAGATATCAGGATTATATCGTGGATCCTGTATTGCGCGCTGATTTAGATGAAAACAGCAGCAGAAATTGTATATTCAGAAATTTAAAAGATAATGGAGATGGATATATTACCTATACTCAGGTGATAAAAGTAATCAATAATGTAAATCCTACCATTACCCGAAGGGATAGTATTGTGGCTTGTGCCGATAATGCCAACACGTGTATGGGAAGAGTAAGATTGAAATTTGCTGCCAAGGATGATTGTACTGATTCTACAGAAATCAAGTGGTCAATTCTGGTAGATCTGGGTAATAATGGAAGCATTGATAATAATCCGGAAGCCACAGGGCCCACCGCGACTATCGATGGTGACTATCCAGTTGGGGTGCATAAATTTACTTTCATTGCAAGGGATCTTTGCGGTAATGAAACGAGAAGTGAAAGCATAGTAGATGTAAAATTGTGTAAAAAGCCAACACCCTATTTACTAAATGGATTGGCTGCAGATCTGATGCCTCAAGATACCAATAAAGACGGTAATGCTGAATCAGGGATGCTTATCATCTGGGCAAAGGACTTTGATGCTGGCAGTTATGCGAGTTGCGGTCAACAAATAGTTAATTTCTCCTTCTCCAGTGATACTACTAAAAAATCCAGAACATTTACCTGTGATAGTGTTGGACAACGATTTGTTAATATTTGGATTACAGATAGTTACGGAAATAAAGATTGGGCGACTACTTACATTCTCATTCAGGATAATAATAAAGTCTGTACGGGAGGATTACAAGCGGTAATGGGAAATATAAAAGGATCAATCGTGACTGAAGACAAACTGGATATTGAAAAAGTAAATGTGAATCTGGACGGCAGTCCGCTTTCGATCATTACTAAATCAAATGGTCAGTATGCATTTGAAAATATGCAGTTAGGCGGTTCGTATAAAATCATGCCAAAGAAAAACATCAATCCTTTGAATGGGGTTTCAACACTGGATCTGTTGATGATTCAGCGACATATACTTGGCGTACAATCATTAAATTCTCCGTATAAAATCATTGCTGCTGACATCAATAAATCCAATGATATCTCATCTGTAGACCTGGTGGAACTAAGAAAACTGATACTGGGTATTTACGATGGATTCCAGGACAATGAATCATGGAGATTTGTGCCCAGTGCGTATAAATTTAAAAACAATAGTAATCCATTTGACGGTGGGTTTACCGAATATCAGGCGTTGACGCCATTTAATACCAGTGTTACAGCCGATTTTGTTGGTATTAAAGTGGGAGATGTAAATGGAACTGTTACACCAAATCAATTATTGGGTGGTGAAGTGCGAAGCCTCGATAAGGAACTAGTATTCACTACAAACGAACAAAAATACAGAGTAAATGAATTGGTAAAGGTTCCCGTGTATGCAGATCAGAGCGATATAAATGGTTATCAGTTTACTATTTCATTTGATACTAAATCATTACAGTTTGTGCAGCTTCAGCCAATGGCCAAGGAAATGACTGAAGCCAATTTTGGAACTCAACAAGCAGCAAAAGGAATGATCACGACCAGCTTTGCCACAGTACAGGGGATACAACCTTCCGCCCAACCATTATTTATTTTGACCTTAAAGGCTATTAAAGAGGGTGCATTAAGCGAGTCGATTTATTTCAATTCAAAACTTACTCCTGCAGAAGCATATAACCTGACTAATGAAATTTTAGGTGTACGATTGAATGTAAATAATGGAAGTGGGAATACCATTTCGTTAAGACAAAACTCGCCCAATCCATTTATTGATCAAACACGGATAGGATTTACATTGCCTGATGGCGGAGCAGCAGATGTGAAAGTATTTGATATAAATGGAAGGGTAGTGAAATCAATCCGAGGCAATTACCAGAAAGGATACAACGAAATCGTCATTCACAAAAATGAATTGAATGCAAGCGGAATTTATTATTACCAGTTGCAATCAAACGGATTTACCGCTTCAAAGAAAATGATATTAATAAAATAGTCGTGATGATTATTTCCGATCGGCTCCATTGAGCTAGCAAGCAGAAATTACTTGAGTAAGATTCGTTTTTAAATAATACTGTTTTTGGGATGGGACCCCTCTCTGCCAAAGGGTAGAGGGGGTCTTTTCTTTTTAGCTAATCTTGATCAGGAAGGATTAACTTTGCCTTTTTAATGGCCAGGGCATTAGGTATAGATTATGGATTGAAGAGAATTGGGATCTCTGTGACAGACCCGTTAAGAATCGTGGTTCAGGCACTGGCGCATGTGGATACAAATGATTTCGATCTATTTATAGATTCCTATTTAGCAAAGGAAAAGGTGGATCTTATCGTGTTTGGGATTCCATTTCATAAAGACGGCACTCCTACCGTCCTGAATGGTGTAATCCAGGCAATTGTATTAAAAATGAGTACCAAATATCCCTCAATTGAATTTGCTTTTCAAAACGAACACCTTACCAGCAAGGAAGCTATGGTGACGCTTATAAGAAAAGGTACACCTTTAAAAAAAAGGACCAAAGCCGCTGTGGACGAGATGTCTGCAGTCTTAATTTTGCAAAAATATTTAAATCACTATTGATTCATGGTTTTACCAATTTATGCTTTTGGACAGCCAGTATTGAAACAAGAGGCGGAAGAAATAGACCCGATCACCTTTCCGGATCTTCCTATCCTAATTGAAAACATGTGGGATACAATGAAAAATGCAAAAGGGGTCGGTCTGGCAGCCCCACAAATTGGCTTGGGAATTAAGCTATTTGTGGTCGATACATCGCCCTATACAAAAGAGGAAGATGAAAAATTCATGCCTTTAAAAAAAGTTTTCATTAATGCAGTATTACTGGAGGAATCGGGTACCTCATGGCCTTTTGAAGAGGGCTGCTTAAGCATACCGGATATAAGAGCGGATGTAGAAAGACTTTCTACTGTCAAAATAGAATATTGCGATGAACAAGGCCGAAAATATATTGAATCCTATACCGGTTTAAATGCCCGTGTTATTCAGCACGAATACGACCATACGATGGGAGTGCTTTTTATAGATCATCTGAAACCACTAAAGAAAAGAATGCTGCAACGGAGACTGGAAAATATAAAAAAAGGTCAAATTGAATGTGATTATAAGGTAAAATTTTATCGTGGTGTAAAATAACCAGGTGATTGTAAACTCATCATCCTATTGACATACTTACCAAAAATATCAAATTCAATATTGACCAGATCACCTGTACGTAAGTGCTTGCAATTGGTATGGTTAAATGTATATGGTATAATGGATACCTGGAAGTTATTTTCCCATAAATCAGAGACGGTGAGGCTTATTCCATTTACACAAACCGATCCTTTTGAAACGACTAATGATTTATATTCATTGGATAGTTCAATGGTATAAGTCCATGATCCTGGTTGACTTTGTATATTGGCTACTGTACTGGTTGTGTCTACGTGACCTTGTACGAAATGGCCGTCCAATCTTGAATCGATTTTCAGGCACCGTTCCAGATTGATTAAATCACCAATTTTGCATTGATTAAAATTGGTTTTGTCTAAGGTTTCCTTAATCAATGTACATCTATGCCAACCAGTACCGATTTCTACAACCGTAAGGCAAGCCCCGTTATGTGATACGCTTTGGTCTATTTTTAATTCATCAGAAATGTTGGATTCAATATACAATTCCAGGTTTGATTGATTGAATATCTTATCCAGTATAGTTCCGGTTGTTTCCACTATTCCAGTAAACATAGTATTTCAATGAATTATTTGTATATACCCTTTTCTTTCTTCTACAGATGTTTTATTGTTTTGCAGAAATCCCTGTAATACACAGGTATAGTAGTACACTCCATCATTCAGATTTTTGCCATTGCGATCAAATCCATCCCAATTAATTGCCGGATTATCAGTTGAAAATAATTTCTCACCCCACCTGTTGAATACATTAAATTTTATTTTTATTACGCCGGAGTTTTTAAGAGGGGTAAAAATGTCATTTTTGCCATCACCATTAGGAGAGAAACTATTAGGAAGCTCATATTCCAATTCACAAGGATTTGGACAGGATTCAGCTAATTTTTTACTTTCATTGTTGTTTTTATCGGTTGCTGTGACTATGTAACATCCTGTAAACCCTGAATCAGGGGTATGCTCATAGGAATTTATATTGCTATTCGTTATCGATGCTAGTTTTGTCAAGGTGGCATCATTTTGAGTCTTGAAATAAAAATTTATATATTATTTGGTATAGTCTTGTTAAGCTTTTAAAATTAT
>CAYNIG010000061.1:0-20240 GCA_964396995.1 uncultured Saprospiraceae bacterium
ATCTTGTTTATTTCTAGCAGGGTATGCTACCCTTTATATATCAGTTTTCCCTTTTTATTTACTTTTTTGTTTTTTATTTTTTTGAGCTCTCCTGTTGCTGCTATTTTTTTTTCAGCACCAAATTTTCCCGGTGAAACCAATAAGATTGAGAGGTCGGTATGGCCATCACCTATTTCGATAAAAGGGGCATAGTCTGCACGCAAAATTCCGTTTACAGAAGTAATTTTTATTCGTTCGAATCTGCTGTTAGCATAATTTTTATGTAATAAAGGCAGAGCAATGGATACAAATCCAAATGACAAAACCAGGAAAAAGACTATTTTCTCAAGCCATTGCTTGATTGAACCATCCTGTTCCTTTTGCCATCCGATAAAAAATGCATTGTTTTTCATCTTAATTTCATTTAGAAATGATTGCCGGGGTACATTCGGTGCCATCCGGCAGCGGGTTGGGGTTGATAAAAACCTGGTCTCCGGATAACATTACTTTGTAGGTAGCCAGCATTTCTGTGAATGGGGCCGGAGATTGACCATTATGAGGCAGGTATTGATATCCATGCCAGGGGCAGGTAATGCACCCATCAATAATTTTGCCTTCAGATAACGGCCCATGCTGATGTTTACAATGATTTTGTACCGCGCTGATCTTATTTTCATACCTGAAAACAGCTATTTTTTGGTCGTTCACATTAATCATTTTTGCCCTGTTAAGGGGTATTTCAGAAACAGAACATACTGGGATGAATTCCTGATTGCTAAATACTTCAATCCTTTTCTTATTATTTTCTTTAATGCCGGTCACCAGGTGGAGAAACGATAACCAGGCAACACCAAGTAGCAACAGTAAATACAATAATGGAGATTTTTCGAATTGAATTGTGCCTAATACCACATGCAATATGATCAGTACGTAGGCTACGTACACCGTCATGTGTAATTTTTTCCATGTCGCAGGTCCCAGGTTTTTCAACCAAAAATCATGACTGGTGGCGGCCAACATTGCCAAAATCAATAAAGCCATAAATCCAAGAATTTGAAATGGAAAGCCGGCAATGGAAGCGAATTGATTATTGGCTGTGAATAAAGATAAAACAGGATTTACATCACCTAAAGAATGAAACTGAATAATATTAAATATACCGTGTATAAGGGCTATTAGAAACAGGGTGACACCTAGATGCCTTCTATTGTAAAGCAGTGGCAAAAAGCGGGAATCCATCCTGGATAATGGTCCAATAGATAATATTAAATGCAATAACATCAAAGCTAAGGATCCGGTGCTGCGTATGATTACTGTTTCCGGTGTGATGGTGGGTCTGAAAATAAAACTGACAACAGAAAAAATCAATAAATAAGCAAGTATGAATAGCACCAGTACTAAATCATACTTTTTTTTAAAAGGAGTCCAATGAATTAAATCATACTGCAAGGCCATCTGATGATTATTTAAAGTTCAATTTGAGTAATCTGGTGATTATTAATCTGGTCCTGTATACTAATAACAGCACGACTTAGGTCGCCCATTTTCTCCAATTCAAAAACTGTTTTTTCCAAGCCATTGATTTTTCCAATATATTTCTTTTGATGATTCATCGAAATATAGACAGACTGATCTGGTCTTAGTATAGTTTCAAGGGGTTGGATTTCGACCAGATAATGGCTATCCGTTTCCGCCACCCTAATTTTATAATCCTTAGTTTGCTTTTGATGAATTATATTCTGAGGAAGCTGGATTTTTACTTTTGGAAATACGGGAGATTCCGGTCTGTAGTATAAACCCATTAAAATCATAACAGGTAATACGATGGCCATTATAATCCAATAAACCAAATGCGTGCGAATAGATTTATCGGGTGATTTATTTTCTTGTTTTATACTCCAACTATAAATTAGAAATGGCCAAACTAATACAAAACCGGGCAAGAACAAAAACTTGACCTTCCAATTGGTGATGGAGGCCTCCTTATCCTTATGGTTGAGTTTTAATAAAATAAATGGAATAAATAAAAAACCTATAAAAAAGTACAGAATCAAAACATACAATACTATAGATTCATTGCTAAGCATGGTAGCAACCATTATGCTTTGTTGTATATTTTCAATAAAGTATCTCTGAAATCATTCCCCGGATCACTGAGTAAAAACCGAATAGTCTGAGCGATGTGATCCGGCTTTACCCAATCTGCTGGGTTGGCATCCGGCATTGCCAATCTGTTTTGAGGGGTATCCAGCACTGAGGGTATGATCACATGTGCCTGAATATTGAATTGGGTATTGGCCTGATTAATAATTTCCGCCATTTTAATAATCATGCTTTTTGAAATTGCATAAGCAAACTGTTCCCTGGCTTCATTGGCATTGATGGCCGGTCTTGCTCCAATAAATATCAACCTTCCCGTTGCGGCACTTTTAAAATACTCAATCAACGGTCTCACCACATTAAAGGCAGTTGCAAAATTGAGCTTGATCATCTTGTCTATATCCGAAAGGGATGTTTCTTCAAGGCTGCCTTTTTGCCACCCCCCTACCAATAAAATGGCAGCGGAGATACGGTCATGGGTATTTTGGATAAGATTCGCTACAAAGGCCTCACATGCCATTTCATCCATAAGATTGATGAATGAAGTCTCTATATTTTCTTTGGCAGGATGTTCCATAAAAAACTTCGCATCTTCACCTATGCCCAGGGCGGCGTGCAGAAAATGATCTGAGGCCATTTCATTGATAACAGCTCTGCCCAGATTGCCACCTGCTCCGGTAATGAGTATGGATTTCATATTTTCATTTAAAATTTTATTGATTTGGTAAAGATGGTGTAGATGTTTTCGTAAAATTTTACTTAGACATGATGGAATTCCAAAAAAAATCCCCTTTTTTCATCAATTCACTTTCTGGTGTTTTCTTTAATTCCTTTTCCCAATTGGATAGTGCATTGGCAAAGACTGTTTTATAAAATAATACATTACGGCCCTGGATGATTTTATAGCATAAAGGATTTATTTCTACTTTTTCGCCCTTCAAAGCCATGGCGTGACCACACCATCCTCCCCAGGCAGGTTCATATTTATCGGGGTTGCCAATAAATTCAGTTCGGTTGGCTTCAGTTATAAACCAATAATTTATGCCCTTATACGCATGACTTATCAATTTGCTGCCCTTTTCAGGACCTGCCCTAAAATAGGAAACAGGGTCGTATCCATTCATAGCTATAAATGCGGAATTCACCTTAAAATTCTTTTGCCTGGTGATTTCATCGTCAATAATTCCAAATCCCGTGAAAATAAGGCTTAAAGCAGTGTATAATACTAATTTCATGGTGTCGGTAGTTTTATTGAAGATAATACATTCAATTGAGCCTTTCTGAATTTTAATGTTGAAGGAGCAATTCCCAGTTCAGGATCTATTGAAACCTCCGGGTAAGTGCATTCAATTCCTATCCGGATAATAGCCAAATGATGCACTGCGTGGTCAAAAGCATATTGCAATTCTCTGCCGACACTTGAAAAACATGCTTCTCTATTGATATCATCTTCATTGCTGTATTCATTTATTATTTGCAGGCCCTTATGCTCATCCAACTTTCCCAATTCCGATTCTATATAGTCCAGGTTTGCAAGGGCAGATTCTTTATTCTCTGAAAGTACCAGGTTTCGTTTTCTGGAATTATAGTCTACCACAGTACAGGTCACGCCGTTTAACAAACATGAGTAAAATTCCAATATATGTCTCATGTGTTGACCTATAGTACCTCCATGGAATACCGGTATAGGGCTGGTGTATTGTCTATGCGTAAGTTGGTCCAGCAATTGACCTATTTGTGATATGATGAGTAAGGTTCCTTCTTTGCCCGTCATGTTTACAAAATATTTAATGCAACAAATTTAATTGCTATTGAATTTGAAAATAATTACCTGAGTAACAGTTTTAAACTTTAGTAAAAATAGTTGAATTATCCTGACCCATTTTCATTTTCTGCCAAAAGGTCTAAATATTGAATATCTGAAATCCCTGACTTATTAATTATTTGCGTTATACTCAGTGTCTGGGTACCATCGGCACGAACCATTCTGAGGTTTATCCTGGGATCAGACAGATCGCCGTGAAGATGAAAGTGGAGAATTTCATTAGAATCAGGCGAATATTTAGTTTGCTCCAAAAAAGTATGAAATAAAATCTGGCGTTTAGCCATCTCATCCTGAGTGTACAAGGTGGACGAGCACCAGATATAAAATCGATTTAAATTGAGTTCCACTATATGTTTCTTTTCGCTATCCCATCTGAATTCATAAAGATTATTTACTGACCTTACTACTAATGTGAAAGGTTCTATGTCTCTAAGATCTACTGTAGAATACCAGGATAAAAAGTCAGGATTATTTGCGAGTTCCATCATTATTTTACCCCTGCTTTTTCTATAAGAGGAGAGTTTGGTATGATTGGCAAAGGCACCATTGAGTAAACAAACACTAAGACCATCATTGCGATGGAAAATCCAGGTACCCATCGCGCCTTTATCCTGAGGATACTGAATACTGAAGTTTCCAGCTTTTCCTACGCTCATTTCTTTAGGGGAGCGATGAAGTTTTTCATCCCTGTTTTGAGTTAAAGTATAACCGGTTGGTGAAGGTATGTAGGTAACCGTACACATAATTAATAAAATAAAAATACGGTCTGTTTAGCTTTTGGTTGACAGCAAAATATCTACAGCAGGTTAATCTATAATATTGGCTCTACCAATGCATTAATAATTAAAGCGGAAACTTATTCCGACCTTAGGCTCATAATCGGATTGGCCCAGGAAGCTTTTACTGCCTGAGTACCTACGGTAATAAATGCAATTCCAGCGACGGTGGTTATGGCTATGGCAAACATCCACCATGCGATATCTGTTCGGAACACAAAATCCTGCAACCAGTTGTTCATCAAATAATAACTTAATGGGGCTGCAATGACAAATGCAATCAGAACCAGGATAAGAAAATCCTTGCTGATCAGGCCTACTATATCGTGAGTAGTAGCTCCCAATACTTTTCTTACCCCTATTTCCTTTAATCTTCGGGAAATAGAAAATGAGGCTAGAGCAAAGAGTCCGAGACAGGAAATGCCAATAGCCAGTAAAGCAAATCCTTTACACAATGCCGAGAATTCAGTATCCTCTTCGTAAAATCGTTGTATTTCATCATCGTAAAACTTACCGACAAATACCTGTTCAGGGAACATATCATTATATACCGACTCTATACCTGCGATGGTCTGGTGAATATTTTTGGGATTTATTTTGGCACTAGCCATAAAATAAAATTTGCTGTAAGAGGTCATCAGCAATGCCTCTAATGGTTGGTGAGCGGAATGGCTGTGGTAATCTTCAGCAACACCTACTAATTTCAAAGGGATTCGGCCTCCTAAATTGATGGTAGTTCCTATTACAGAATCCATATTTGAAATTCCAAGCTTGGCCAATGCAGTACGATTGAGCACGGCTTCCCGTGCTGTGTCTGATGGCGAAAGCCAGTTACCGGCAATCAATTTAATATCGTAGGTCTTTTGATAATCTGCATCACAATATTTAAGCGATATATTAAATGGTGCATCTTCACCACCCTGATTGATAGCCCAATTTGAACTCCACGTATTTCCTGATGAAGGCATATCAGAGCTCACCGATACATATTCTACTCCGGAAATTTCCTTTAAACGATTTTTAAAAGTAGAAAGCCTGGACTGTGTAGTGCTGTCATTATTATATCCAAAAGTATATACCAGGTCCTTGTTAAACCCCAGGTTCATGTTTTTTATAAAAGAGAGTTGACTCAAAGCGATTACAGTACTGATTATCAACCCAAAAGCAATCACGAATTGCAATACAACCAAAATCTTCCTCAACATTACTCCTGAACCTATCCCTTTATCTGCATCCGACCGGAATATTTTTACTGGTTGAAAAGAGGACAAGACTGTAGCCGGATAAAGGCCAGCCAATAAAGTCACTAAAATCCATAGAACACCCATGAATAATACTAAACCCGGTCCCTCAAACAAATTAATAGTTGCTGGCAAAGGTGAAATATACTGAAGTAATGGAGTGGTGAAATAGGCTAATGCAACTCCTATACAAATAGCAAAACCAACTAACAAACCGGTCTCAAATAAGAACCCTGTCATCAACGCTCCATTACCAATGCCCAACGTTTTTCTGATACCTACTTCTTTAATCCTTGTTACGGATTGAGCGTTGGCCATATTGATAAAATTAAAACAGGCCATAATCAGGATCAGCATGCCTATAGAGCCAAGAATCCATAGTTTCTTTTTCTCCATCACATGGCTACCGGAGGTACCGATTTTTTCATTGTAATGCAAATCACTCAATGGTTGGATCAAGTGTTTCCTTTTTCCATTTTCTTTTGAATAATGCTCCTGACCAATACCGGCCAGCACCTGGTTGGCCGCAGCCGTCTGACCTGGATTGGATAATAATCCATAAAACTGATCGTTGCTGCTGATCGAACCCCAGTCCTGGCTATAAAAATAAAAATCACCATGCGACCTGTATGTTTCATAGGAAATAAGACAAGTAACCGGAAAATCCGAAGTGGTGGCCGGATCTTCAATTACACCTTCCACTTTTAAATAAGGTTGCAAATTATCCAGGATGATGGTCTGACCCATAGCTTGAGATGCACTGCCAAAACATTTTTCTGCTAATGATTTCGTCAACACAATAGTATTAATTTCTTTCAGTGAAGACTGTGGATTTCCAACTATCCAGTTGTAATCAAAGATTTCAAAAAAACCCGGATCTGCAAAAAAAGCTACACTGGGCTCTTGGGTATTAAATTTTTTTAATGGAGGTCCGCCGTTAGTATTGGGTACAGCAATAGTAGGCCATACTTCTTTTATCCGGGCACTTGCTTTAAACTGAGGTACTTCTTTTATAAGTAAGTCGAGGGCGGGTGCAGGGATTCCCTGGTTTATAAATTCTTCGCCGGTTCGTTGGCTTGTACCGGTCATGATTACACGCACTATGTTTTCATAATTTTTAAAAACTTTATTATAGGAAAGTTCATGCGTGATTATTTTATAAATGAGTATCACCGCTGCAATACCTACAGATAAACCAAAAATATTGACTCCGGTATACAGTTTATTTTTAATTAGACTTCGTATCGCCAGTTTAAAATTGAAATTGGACATAGAGTTTGTGTTATAAATGGCTGTTAAAATATATATTATTCTGTTTTGATCGACTTTACCGGATTGGCCATGGCTGCCTTAATGGAATGAAAACTGATGGTCAAAATAGTAATACCGATGGCAATACAAGCTCCCAATGCAAAAACCCACCAGGACATTTTACTGCGATAGGCAAAATCAGCCAGCCATGAATTCATAAAATAATAGGATACAGGTATAGCTATCAGAATCCCAAAACCAACTAATTTAACAAAATCCAGCGACAACAAGCGGGTGATGCTGCTTACACTTGCACCTAATACTTTCCGCACACCTATCTCTTTGGTCCGTGATTCTACAGTATACAAAGTAAGGCCCAATAATCCCAGGCAAGCTATGAATATGGCAAGAAGTGATGCCGACGAAAACAACTGACCAAATTGATTTTCTTTTTCATATTGTTTATTAAAAAATTCATCCATAAAATGATACTCGAACGGATTAGCATTAAAATATTTTTTATAGATCTTTTCCAATGCAGCAACTTTATCTGAAATATGGTCTGTAGTCAATTTTACAGTGAGGTCTGATGCCTTAGCCGGGTAAAAAATGATAGGCACTATTTGATTTTGTAATCCTTCGTGATGATAATCTTTGATCACCCCTATTATTTGCAACGTTCTTTCATCCCAGGTGATGCGGCTGGATAGCGCCTCTTCTGCATTATCGAATCCTAAAGTTTGAATGGCTTTTTCATTAACTATTACTTTATCATTATTATTCCATTCCACTTCTGATTCCAGGCTGGTGAAATTTCTACCTGATTTCAAACTGATTTTATAAGTAGAGATGTATTTTTCGTCAATGAGCACAAAACCAAATGGTTTGTTTTCTACCCCGGGCTTTGATTTGGGTGAGCTGAATCCTTCTGTAGAAAAATTATATCCTCTTCCCGGGAAACTACCCGATGTACAATAATCAACGACAAAATTCTGAGATGCAATTTCGTTTAAATAGGCCGCTTTTTTCTGCCCGAAGGTACTGTCCGTAATGTCGGGTGCAGTGATTACAACCAGTTGATCCAGATTTACCCCGAGTGTTTGATTTTTCATAAATCGCAATTGCCGAAAAACTATAATGGTGGCAATAATCAGGGTCACGGAAATCGCAAATTGGCTGATGACCAATGTTTTTCGCAATAGTACTCCTCCAGAAGACTTAGCTATTTTTCCTTTTAAGGTTTGAATAGGATTAAAGCCCGATAAAGAAAGAGAATTATAAATACCGGAAGCCATGGACCCCGTAAAAATAAGTACCAGGCCCAGCAGCCAGGTATAATTTAAAAACAAAGAAGAAAACGATAGATTTTTACCCATTAAATCATTAAAAAGAGGTTGTAAAAATCCAGCTAATATGATACCTCCGGCAAAGGCAACTACATTCACCATCGCGGACTCAATCATAAAAAGCTGTACCAGATTGGACCTCGATGCGCCTATTACTTTTCTCACCCCCACTTCACCGGCTCTTTTTAATGTGTAGGCTGTGCTCAGATTGATATAATTAAACCAGGCAATGATTAATATAAGAATAGAAATGCCAAGTAACATATAAATGTATTTTTTGTTACCGGTATGCTGCAAATCATCAGAAGCCGAAGATGCCAGATGTATATCGGTCATCGGTTGTAGTCTGAATTGTATCGCATCTATTTCTTTTTGACTTTCTCTTCGCAACATGGTTATTTTTTTCTCTAATGATAGGTAATCGGCTCCGGGTGCCAATTCAAAGTACATATTAATATATTGATTGTCTATGTTATCGAGGTCGGCCCATCCATTTCCATTCAGATTCGTTTTGTTTTTTAGAGTTTCCAGTGAAAATACCATATCGTACCGGATATCCGACTCATCTCCAATATCTTTGAATACACCGCCAATGGTATAGGTCCTTTCTCCAAATTGGTTGTACAATTTCAGCTTTTCTCCTAATGGTGGTGCATCTCCAAAATATTTTTTAGCAGCTGCCTGAGAGACAAGCATTACATCAGGTTTTTTCAAAGCATCTGGTGTGCCCTGTATTAATGGAAAACTGAAGAATTCAAAAAAATTACCTTCTACATATCCTATTTTTTGTTCCCGAAAAGAAATATTCTTTAACGGATTTTGCACAATACCCTGTCCACTGCCTTGCTCAAAGCGGCAGTATTCTTTTACCTCCGGAAATCTTGCCTTTATTTTATCAGCCCAGCCCGGCTCTACATAAGGCCAACTATTCCCTTCCGTATTCTGACACAATAAGCGATAGAGATTGTCTTTTTTTGCATGAAATTGATTTACACTTTTTTCAAGACCTACATATTGCAAAATGAGTAAAAAGGTTGCAATACCAAGCGCAAGACCTCCAATATTGATGAGAGAATAGATTTTATTCTTGATCAGGTTTCTCCAGGCAATTTTGATGTAGTTAAGTATCATAATTATTCGCGTTAAAAGTTTCAGTTTAAATTATTGTAGTCATAAACTCTTTAGCGGTAAAATCTATGCAGACGATATGCCAATAATGCAAGCAATTGATAATCATTGCCTTAATAATTAATTGCTCAATATTGAAGTGTACGCTTTCGAAACAGTCGTTATTCAGGTATTGGAATACCGAACCCTAGGCAGGTAAAATAACAATGAATGCTACCCGGCATTCAACCACATTAATTTTTATTGGACTACAATATTAATTATTGGCATGATTGAAACCAGCCATGAAAAAAACTACCGGATAGAAAGTAACCGGCTTGTATCGACTTTCTTTCAGATTGATTTTCTAAATTTACTATTCCAGGCAGATGTTCGCTCGTGCTTAAAATCGCAATTTATCTTGAATCAACGATTTGATACACCTTGCTCCAATCAAGATTACTCTTTGCTTATTCCATGCGCAATGATTTGATAGGATTGGAGAGGCTTGCTTTTACAGTTTGAAAACTCAATGTAACAATAGCTATCGTCAGGGAGATTCCGGCTGCTAATGCAAAGCTCTGCCAGCCAATCGAAACCCTATAATTAAAATCCTGTAACCAACGATCCATCAGATACCATGCCACTGGAAAAGCAATAATTAAGGCCAACACAATTAATTTTATAAAATTCTTTGATAATAAAGTAATCAAACCTGAAGTAGAAGCCCCCAAAACCTTTCGAACACTGAGTTCTCTCATGCGCAGCTGACAAGCATATGCGGCCAACCCAAACAAGCCGATACAGGCAATAAAAATGGCCAATCCGGCAAAGAAAGTAAAAATTCGCTGTGTTTTCAATTCAGCATCGTATTGTCTTGCAATAGTCTGATCTAAAAATTCATACTCCATCTTCCTATCTGTAACAAACTGAGACCATTTTTTTTCAATTTCCTTAATAGCCTGATTTAGATTTCCTTGCTTCAGTTTTACAGCCGTCTGAAATGAAATATCATTAAACCTGGCCGCATTAGTAAAAACCAGTGGTACTATAGGCTGATGCAACGATTGGTAGTTATAGTCTTTTACAACTCCGATGATCTGGTATTTATATTTTTCCCCATTAGGTGCATTTAAAAAGGGTTCTTCACTGGTAAGAAAAGTACCTACCGGATTTTTTAAACCCAATTCTTTTACGGCTGCTTCATTTAATACCAGTGAAAGGGAATCCGTACTGTACTCATTTGAAAAATACCGTCCTTCCATTAATTCAAGATCAAAACACGATTGATACTTTTCATCAGTAATGATCCCTCTGCCCGTCATTGGTTCAGCTGCCCCGGGCATTCTCCAGCTAATACCGAAATAATTATTATCACCCGGAAATGCCGAAGCACCGGTTACCGAATGCACGACAGGTAAAGCCGACAATTCATTTTTAAATGTTTTTGATCTATCTCCCAATACATCGGTCCTTTTTACTACTATGGTTTGTTCTTTATTATACCCAAGTGAATTGCCGGTCATAAAGTTCATTTGCTGATTTACTATCAAAGTACATATTATGAGTATTACCGATATTGCGAACTGGAATACCACCAACCCATTTCTCAGGATCAATCCCCGGGTGGTAGAATGAAATCGTCCCTTCAGTACCGTGATCGGTTGGAAAGAAGACAAAACAAATGCCGGGTACAATCCCGCTATCAAACCTGTAATCAAGGTCAAAGAAGCGAATAAGATTAAATTAGAAGGGTCAGCCAATGAACTGAAGCTTAAACTTGCATTTGAAAATTGATTGAAATAGGGAATCAGAAAATAAGCCAGTATTGCCGCGAAAAATAAGGCGCTGATACTGATCACAACCGATTCCAATAAGAATTGTAAAACCAATCCCTGCTTTTCAGATCCATACGATTTTCTTATGCCCACTTCACGGGCTCTTTCTCCGGATCGGGCAGTAGATAGGTTTACAAAATTTATTATCGCCAGTAAAAGTATGATTACAGCAATTAAACCAAAGACATAGACTGCCTTTAGGCTACCGTTGGGTTTTAATTCGCCTTCCATTTGTGAAACCAGGTGAATTTTTTTGAGCGGTTGCAAATAATATCGATACCCATTTCCTGCCGCAAAAAATTCTTCGAACGGCATAGCAAATGCCGTTGCAATATTTCCTGCAGCATACTTTCTGATGATATCGGGAAAACGTGACTCTACTTTTTTATAATCACTCTTCTCAGTTAATTTCAAATAGGTGTGTGCTGCAAAATTTACATAGTTTTCATTTCGAAATCCCTGGTTGCCTGCCGTGGATCGTAAAATATCAAACTCAAAATGAGAAAGCTCAGGCCAATCTGCACATACCGCTGTCACTTTTAATGGTTGCGGCTCATTCCCTTCAGGAAGAATCATTTTCCCAATGGCATTGGATACAGAACCAAAATATTTTTTCGCTGTAGATTCTGTCAAAACCATAGTATTGGGTTGAGACAGGCTGGTCTTTAAATCACCTTCTATCTGAGCATGCTGAAAAACATCAAAAAAAGTAGAGTCTACAAATAGGACTTTCTTTTCTTCAAATCTTTTGTCTTCATATTTAAATTGAACGGAAGTACCACCAAGGAATTCAAAAATCCGTACGACCGATTTCACTTCAGGGCATTCAGATTGTACTGCGGTTGCATAAGACTGAGGTATATTGGAATAAGATGTTGATCTGCCTGGGTACTTGCGATCTACCACAACACGGAAAATACGGTCTCCACCGGGATGAAAATCGTCGTAACTTAATTCATGCCTGATAAACAAAACGATGAGTATACACACTGCGATTCCTGTGCCCAATCCCGCGATATTGATAAAACTATATCCAGGCCTTTTTAAAATGTTGCGCCAGGCAATTTTGAGGTAGTTGGTAACCATACGTGTAAAAATTAAATAAAAAATCAAATATCTAAAGGCATGAATTGAACCAATTATATATTTGATTGAATATCATATTAATACGGCATTGTGCAAGCTAAATAAAGTGTTCGCTTTTGATACAATAGATACGACCAATCCTTCTCTTTTTATTTTACTTCGGGATTACCCTAGGAGAGAACCATTTTTTAAGTGTAGCCACCAGGAAATATAAAACCTAAAATAAAACCTCAAAACAGGAAGCTGGAAGACCAGCAGCATTAAATAAATTCAGGTTGGAATCATTTTTATACCCAAATCGAAATCCTTTGATAGGTTGACCGCTCTTAATGACGATTTCTACCGATTTGTCTTTGACTGTTCCATTAACCGGAATCCATTTACCCTCACTGGTCATTGCTTCTATTTCATTTAGAGGACCGCCTTTTGCATTCAGCCCTTCTGCATAATCAAAAAAAAGATTGACCTTATCTCCTTCAATCTTATAGTATGAATAAGCAGGGCCTGAATACAGTATATCTTTCCTATTGTAATCTTTATTCAAAGCCCATAATGCCAATCTTTTGCCTGCATCGAGTTTATTCTTTGGATGGATATCTTTAAGATCACCTATATCAGAAAGCACTGCCATGCCTGTATAGGGTATACTTTCCACCACTTTCCGTTGTTGATCCCGGATGATCGCACCATTTACATTATCCATTCCATAGCCAGCGAATGGAGCGATCTGGGCGATATAAAACGAAAAATCAATACCCCACAATGATCGCCAATCCTGGATCATGGTGGAAAGTGACCTGGCATAATGTTGACTATTAATGGTATTTCCTTCGCCCTGGTACCAGAGAGCACCCTTAATATAAAATGGTGCCAATGGATATATCATACTATTATAGGCACGGCCGGGTTCGTGTGGACCCCAGGGGACCGCTTTTAGTTTGGTTGCATTTTGATTTAAAATTCTGTCATTGGCTATTGAAGAAGCAGACATCCATATTTCCACTGGTGTACCACCCCATGATGAATTAATTAATCCTACCGGAAAATTAGTTTTCTCATGAATTTCGCGTCCAAAAAAATACAGCACTGCGCTAAAATATTTCATGGTCTGAGGAGTGCAGACTTCCCATTTCCCGGTGCATAATTGTTGTGGTTCACTGGCCGCCATAGTTCCTACATTAAAAAAACGAATTCGTGGGAAATCAGCGTTGGCGATTTCTTGTTCTGCATTGGTAATGCCACTGCTCGCAGACCATTCCATATTGGACTGTCCGCTGCCCAGCCAGACTTCACCAATCAATACATCCTCTATTACAATGGTATTATATCCTTTGATGGTAACCTGGTATGGACCACCGGAATGAGGAGTTTTTATTTTTACGTTCCATGCCGATTGATTGTTTACTATAAGAGAATATTCCTGTTTTGGTTCCCAGCCGGGAATGATGCTGATTTTTTCATTGGGTTTAGCCCATCCCCAAAGGGTTACCTCAGCATTTTGCTGTAATACCATATGATCTCCAAAAATGGAAGGCAAAATCACATTGGCCTTAGATACAATGCATAACACAAAACAACTAAAAATTAAAACTATTTTTTTCATAAAACCGGTCATTTACCATCGTAAATCTAAATAAAATCGAATGAAGGATATTACTTAACTTTATTTATCGTCAAGATCATTTCGCCATTTTAAATCGCCTAAAATGAAGAAAATAGTTTTAATAATCTTAATTGCAGTAGGTATAGTTGACCATCACCTTATAGCCCAAATCGGCGATCCATGTCTCTCCCCAATTCTCCTACCTATTCGTACACGGTCTGCTGCTCAAGGAGTAGTAACTAAACTAAAAGATAAAGCGCTTGTAGTTGAATACCCTTCTGTATTTGATGTGCATAATAAACCCGACACCCTAAAATACCCAAATATCAGAATACAACCCGTGGTATTTGATGTGCCCAGGGTTTTGGATGATATTAAGACTTTTGTGAGCAGTGATAAAATAGATTTTGTGTTGTTCTTTTTTTTGCAGGAAGTACCCGGGTGGATCAATAGCGGAGGCAGATACAAAAATCTGGCACAAAATATTGGATTACCCAATACCACCTTAAATACTTCTCCGATTGCATGGCCAAGGTTAAAATCTAATCCCCATATGAATGATGTGGATTTTCTTTCAAGGACGGATCCGTCTTTGCCAAACTATGGATCTACCCTTACTGTTTTTCACGAAATTGGCCATTTGACTTCGGTATTCTTTTGCCAGGCTTCGCCTGGACCGAGAGACTGGAATAAAACTATGCCTTTGGCTCACCTGGGTGCAGCCTCATCCCATTGGACATGGAATTATATTAAAGGAAACAATGTGAATTGGCCCGGGATCATGTATAGTGGTGCAACAGCACCTATTTTTAATGCATTTGATCTTTATGCAATGGGCCTCATGTCCTATGAAGAATGCAGTAAAGAAACCTATACTATTTATGAGGATCCTGACAAATCTAAAACCCATAAATTAAAACTGGATGATCTTATATTTTCATTGATGCAGGCCGGAGGTAATTTATATAATGCCCCGGGTAAAAGAATACCTGCTACCGACCCTTCGATGGCCAATCTTAATGTACTCACTGTAATAGTCAAAGGACAGGATGAAAAGATGAGTTCTAAAGACTCAAATCTCATAATTAAATTAGTAGACGATATACCACGTGATTGGAATATTGCAACCTGGGGCAGGTCAAAAATGGCTTCGAATTTAATTTTCAACAATGCAGTGCAGCTATCCACTCCATATCAGGAGACTGCCAAGTCACGCATAACTATTTATTGGAATCAATCAAGTAATAAATTGACGGTGAAATTACCTTCTTTACTGGAGAGCAAAAGAACCAGCATAACGATTCATGATGTACAAGGTAGATTGATAGCCAGAAATAAAATAACTTTAATTTCAAATGAAATCCCTGTCCCGGACTTCACGGGAATTGCAATGGTTACCGTATTTAACAATAATACAATTTGGGATTCAAAAAAAGTGTTCATCATTAAATAATTAAATATTTAAAAACTACCATTAAACTCAATTTTAAATGGCGATGCAGGAAGGCCCACTTCATTAATCAAATTGCATACAGGATAGGGTGACCATGCATATTTTAAGCTCTTAAGTTGAATGTCTTCAGGTATAACAATCTTTAACTTTGAATTTATAATCTCTATATTTTTCGCTTCCAGTATTATTTCCCTGCTACCGGATTGGGTATTACCATATAAATAAAACCCCTTTAATTCTGTCGCAACTTTGGAATTAGCTTTCAATTCTTTAGCATGATTAAAATAAAGATATAGCCCATCCGGCTTAAATTCATATTTGATGTATACCGGGCCAGAATATTCAATATCCCGATGGTACGATTTAGCCAGAGTTAATAATGACAGTCTATACCCTACCTGTTGTTTTTCTTTGGGATGAACATCCAGAGAATCGCCTGAATCAATAGCAACCACCATTCCGGAATTTTCGATTGATTCACTTAATCGTCTTTGACTTTCTCTGAATTCAGGCCAGCGGCTTCTATTGGAAATTTTGGGCAATTGAACGGTATAAAAAGGAAAATTACCTTGTCGCCATACATTTCGCCAGTTTTTCACCATTGAGGAAAAAAGCGCATCGTGTATCTCCGGATGGGTAGCATTCGATTCACCCTGATACCAAATCACCCCTTTTATTCCATATGGAGCGATTGGCTTGATACCCTGGTTAAATAAAAAGGTAGGCGCAAATGGATGGTTAAATGGCTTCCCTTCCTTATTGGGTCCCAGGTTTTCGATGACTCTTTCTTTCACCCAGGGATGAATTTCCTGTGCTGTTTCCAGCCATGTTTTGCCCTCATTGTTTCCAATAAACTGTACCAATTGTGGGTGTGAAGCCAGGGTGGAGGAGTCAATAAATGATTGAGTGGGAGCACCCCCGACTGCGTTGGAGATTAGACCTATAGGTACCTTTAGTTTTTGAAAAAGTACTTTGCCAAAATAATAAGCTACGGCTGAAAATTTAGCAGCCGAGGAGGGATTACACGTAGTCCAATGGGTATTGGCATAAAATTTTCCGTTCTTCATTTGCTTCAGCAGGCTATCACTATACAGAAGCTTTGCAATTGGCCTTGCTTTTTCATTAGCAGTCATCCTATAAAATCGGATTTGCTGATTAGTCGCCTTTTTTATTTCCTCTGTTCCATTTTGAGACTGTGCTAGTGTAAACTCCATATTGGACTGACCGGAGCATAGCCAAACTTCACCTATTAAAATGTCTTCCAATTTAATACTGGAATATTTATCCGAAATCTTTAATCTGTGCGGCCCTCCTGCCTTCTGTGCCGGCAATTTTAATTTCCATTCACCGGTTTTATTTGCGTTGGTTTGATATACTTTTTCATTAAATAATACAGTAACTCTGCAATTGGCACAGGAAAGACCCCACACAGGAATTTCCAGGTTTTGCTGAAACACCAGGCTGTCAGTAAATATATGAGGCAGGTGTAATTTATGACCCTGAGCCAGGGATTGATAACGGAATAAAATAAAACTAAAAAATAGAATTAATTTTATATATTTTAATACTTTCACTTCCTTTTCACTTGATAATTAATATAGCAATCGGGATTTACCACTTGTTACTATTTCTTCCTTTTCAAAGATAATTAAATAGCAAAGCAAAAATCCTGTTTCTCATTTCTTTTGTAGTTTTATGATAGCTTTCAAAATTAATACCTAAATATAAACTGATAAAGGCTATTAAAAAGTGAATCTACCATGAACAGAAATTACCGATCCTTTTATCCGGCCCTGGCAGCCCTATTTTTTTGGGGATTACTGACTACGGTGACTTCGCTCACGGCCCAAGCTCCTGGTCCACCACCAAGAGCCCCCCTTCCCCCTATACCCATAAAAGGGGACACGACCCATACGCTATACAGGCATTTTAATCTTGCCACCAGTACACTCAAACCGGTAAACGACAAAGGCTTTATTCAACGATGGCTGGTCCTTGAGCCATTTAAAAAAGATATTGCCCGAAATAATATCTTCACCGACCAATATCTGAGGACTACCTTCTCCGAAGAGAATTTTTCAAATGATTATACTCTTATTCCAAAAAACAATCAAACGGTTACCATTAAAGATCAGGTACTCAAATGGTATGCGTTAGACAGTAAGACATTCAACTTTAATTTATTTAATTTCTCTTATGCCATAAACAAACCTAAGTACGGCTTACTTTTCTGGCTGGTTACCGTAATTGAATCCCCACAAGAAATAAAAAATGTAAGAATGACTGCTGGTTGCAATTCTGCCGGCATGTGGTGGTTAAACGGTGATGAAGCCATCTTGCTTTCGGGTGACAGAGATATGATAGTCGACAATGTTACCTCTTCCCGATTGACACTGAAAAAAGGAAGGAACATTATACGTGGAGCAGTAATAAATGGTCCGGGTATGGCCAACTTCTGCCTTAGGTTTGTGGACGAAAAGGGTTTGCCAATAAAAAACCTCAGCATTAGTCACGAATAAAATTTATAAAAGAGATCATTTTCTGAAAATTGAAATTATCATGACAAGAAGAAGACTATTTAGTACGGCTACCATGGTTATACTGATGCTATCTACATCAATACTAGCACAGATTGGTAATCCATTTATTCATGACCCGTCTACGATAATGCAATGTGAAGGAAAGTATTATACGTTTGGTACTGGTGGTGGCGGGTTAATATCCAAAGATGGCTGGACATGGAATGGAGGTGGGGTAAGACCTGGCGGAGGTGCTGCTCCAGATGCATTAAAAATTGGTAACCGGTATCTGGTAGCATATGGAGCTACGGGTGGCAGTACAAGCCATAAGGGAGTCATTTATACTATGTGGAACAAAACACTTGACCCTACCTCACCTGAATTTAAATATTCTGAGCAAGTAATAGTGGCGACTTCAGACGGATACGAAGAAAACGATGCTATCGATCCGGGTTTATTCTTAGACCCTAATACCGGCCGGCTTTGGCTAACCTATGGTACTTATTATGGATTCAGTAGAATCGTTGAGTTAGATCCTAAAACAGGAGGGCTTAAATTAGGTAATAAACCGGTTGACATTGCCATCGTTTGTGAAGCTACTACTATTGTATATCGTGAAGGCTGGTATTATTTACTGGCTACACACGGAAGTTGTTGTGATGGCGCTAACTCTACTTATAATATCGTGGTAGGTCGTGCCAAAAAAGTAACTGGACCATATATCGACAATGTGGGGAGGAGTATGATGGAAGGTGGTGGTAAAATGGTGGTTGGTACGCGTGGGTCATTAATAGGTCCTGGACACTTTGGTCAAATCATACTTGAAAAAGGGGTTGAAAAAATGTCTCTACATTATGAAGCTGACTTGGCCCAGGGCGGCCGAAGTGTCCTGGGTATACTTCCGATAGTATGGAAAGATGGATGGCCAGTAGCTGGCGAAAAATTTAATGAGGGCAACTACCAAATCGAATCAGTACGGCGGGGATATGCATTAGAATTGGCAGTTGATCTTACCCGAATGGCAGGCGGTCTTCGTGGATTTGGCGGACAGGCCAACAGTCAACCTATCAAGCCCATCCCAATTCAAGAATTAGCTGATGTGATAAAGAACTGGCCTGACGGCAATATTAATGTACGCATAGGGGATTTTATGTCCCGGCCCCATCAAAAATGGAGTATTACCGCTGCACCCGATTCTTCAGGCTATTTAGGAGGTCCGTATTATAAAATTGTTTTGGCGGGAACAGATCGTGCCTTGGCGGCTACCGCAAATGCGGAAGTGATGACTATACCCTCATTCACCGGTGGTGATGAACAATTATGGCGAATAGACCAATTGACAGATGGTACTTATAGAATAATGCCTAAAAACATTCCAGGTTCGGGTAAAAAATTAGCTTTGGTATCTTCCGGTGACAGTACACCTACATTAGCTGAATTTGATTTTGAAAGTGATAATTCTAAATGGAATTTAAAGGCAAATTAAGGTAATGAATGGGCTTCCGTGATAAAAATTTTTATTTTTCACTACCTCCTATCCTTTCCATTTTACCTTACTAAAAACGATCTGGGAATAATTATCTTTTTCAAATAAAACACCAATTGTTCTATTATTCATTTTTACGATATCAGAATAGGCAGCAGGTGATTTCGCTTCTTTATCTTTTCCTGCGTATACTTGTTTTGATATTTTCCAGGTCTGCCCTTCATCGTAGCTGATTCGCAAAGTTAGATGATCACGCTTATTTGTGTCAGCAGCGTTGCAGAATGCCAATAGGTATTTTCCTTTTTTTATTCCAATATTTAATATGCTTCCTTCACATACCGGATCGGGTAAATTTTCATCAAAGTTCGTTTGATCCCAGGTTTCGCCCCCATTATTGCTGATAGATACTATCCTGGCTTTCTTGTCTCCTTGTTGATTTCGGGAGTTCATCATAAGGCGGTCATTGGATAATGGTGTTGCGGTTGCTTCATTACTACCCGGTAAATTTACTGATTGAGCTAATTTAAAGGATTTACCATGATCATCTGAATAAAATCCATGTGCATTATAATCTGTAAATTTTGTTTTTGGGTCACCTGCTGAATGATTAGCTGCTACATAGATGCGGCC
>CAYNIG010000062.1:0-20238 GCA_964396995.1 uncultured Saprospiraceae bacterium
CGATTTTTCGAACCTCATCTTTAAAAAGCATTCGGAGTGGTTCTAGCACTTTCAGATGTAGTTTCTCAGGTAAACCACCCACATTATGATGCGATTTGATAGTAACTGCCGGCCCATGAACAGACACAGATTCAATTACATCGGGATATATCGTACCCTGTGCCAGCCATTTTACCTCTGGTAGTTTTTTTGCTTCTATTTCGAATACATCTATGAAGGATTTACCTATTATTTTTCGTTTTTGCTCCGGATCAGATATACCGGCTAATTGTTCCAAAAAATAGTCGGAGGCATTTACCGACTTTACATTGAACCCATGCTCGTGATACAAATTCATGACCTGGGCTGTTTCACCCCGGCGCATCAATCCATGATCAATAATAAATCCATGCAATTGATCACCAATCGCTTTATGTATTAAGGCTGCAGCCACTGTACTGTCTACCCCACCTGAAATGGCTAATAATACATGTTCGTCTTTTACTGCGTTGCGGATATACTCTACCTGCTCCTCAATAAATGATGATGCTGTCCAATCACCCCTGAGACCTGCAATGTCTAAAAGAAAATTGGCCAGAAGTTCCTTCCCTTGTAATGAATGTGTCACTTCCGGATGAAACTGAATACCATAAACCGGAGCACCAAATGAAGCCGATGAAAAGGCGGCTACAGGAATAGAGTCAGTTGACGCCAGTAATTCAAAATCAGGTGGAATTCGATCTACGGTATCGGCATGCGACATCCAAACCTGGGATCCTTGAGTAATTCCTTTCAGGAAAGGATCACCATTTTTTTTAATGTTTAATAATGCTTTCCCATATTCCCGATGATCGGACTTTACAACTGAACCACCTAATGAATCAGCCAATAACTGAGCACCATAGCAAATGGCTAAAACCGGAACTTTCCCTACTAATTTGTCCAAAGGGATTCGCAGGGCGTTAGCATCTTTTACAGAAAAAGGGCTGCCAGATAAGATCACTGCTTTGGTGTTTGGTTTCAAATCATACTGATGGTATGGCTTGATTTCACAAAATATATTCAGTTCACGCACACGACGGGCTATGAGCTGTGTAAATTGGGATCCAAAATCGAGTATCAGTACCTGTTCGTGCATTTAAGTTTCTTGTACCAGACCCCTGCCTGCCTTTTTTATACGATTGCTGGCTAATAAGTCTTTCATTATTTTATCTAATACCCCATTAATAAATTCTTTACTCTTGGGAGTTGAGTATAATTTTGAAAGTTCTACATATTCATTCAATGTGGCATTTGTCGGGATCGTCTCGAAATGCAGAAATTCAATAATTGCCATCTTAAGAAGGATCATATCAACTATCGCTACTCTGTCGGCATCCCAGTTTTTTAGAGTTGGTTTTATAATACCAGCCAATTCTTCATCTTGTTCAATGGTCAGATGTAATAATCGCCGGCCAAATTCAAGTGTCTCAGTCTCAGTGAGCATATATTCTTTATAAAACTCATCAGGGGCGGGCAGTGACTTTAATGTCTTTTTGATCGCACCTATGATCAGAGAGTCATCGTCTTCCCAATTGTATAGGTGGTCTTCAACAATTTCATTAAATAAAGTGTTTTTTCTTAAAAAACGATACAATTCGAGAAGGGCATCCAGATGGTTACGATCAACCGTGGATTTGTCGGCATATTTATGATACCATTCTTCCTTTGAAAATTCAGCATATATCTTTTTATAGACATCATCATCCGCCCATTGCTGAAATCCTGCTTTTTCAAATAATTTTTGCAGTTTTTTATTCTGTACCAGGCTTTGTATCAGATCATTATCAAAAAGAACCGGGACAAAATTTTTGTCGTGATCTGAAGGGACATATTTATTTTGAATTTTGTCGGCCAGGTTTTGAGCCTGCTTACAAATATTTTGAATCAGATAAAGCTGAAATAGATATAATGTAAAGGAGTTTTGAATAGCTTGTTCAAAAATTTTTGGAACATTAGTATCTAACAAAAAAGGATCTCTGTTTTTGGAAAACAGCAATTGCATCACCTTCACTCTTAAATTTCTCCTACTTAACATGGGCAGTTGTCGTCACTTCTGATAGCACAAATATAGTAAAGAAGAAGGAGGTAACTATGTTATTTTTCTTAATTGATGGTTAATAAGCAAGATTTTATAATTTATTACATCATCTGCTTAGAGTAGATGTATTGAAAGCTATCTTCAACAAATCAGCATATTATGGCAAATGGCAGTATAGATTAGGAGGTCATAACTCTTTTTTACAAAGAATTATTGTCTGAATCGCATAAAATGAATCTGAAATCCTGCGCCAACAGTAAAGATCCCATTTGAAGATCCGACTTTACTGTAGCTGGTACCAATATCTACTGCGATGCTCTCATTTAAGAATGCAGCATATCCTGCTCCAAAGCTAAAACCGGTGTCAAATTTGGTGTTTGATCCTCCCCCAATATTTAATCCGGCGCCTGCATAAAACCGGCCACGATCATCTCCATAGAAATAATATCTTCCGAACGGGCCGATTGTAAAATAAGAACCTGCCTTATTGGAAAGAATGTTTATTTGGGCCCCTCCGGCAACATGATTGACTAAAAAATATCCTACGGTCGGAATAATGGAAAGAGTGCCGCTGCCTTTTGATTTAATAAACGAAGCTGAACCACCTAAAAGCCAGGTACCTTTTTCAGTCTGAGCTAATACCATTGTATCGAATATCAATACAAAAATTAAAAGGGTAAAAAATTTATTCATGCATTTTGATTGATAAATAGGACATAAAGTTAATTAAAATTACTTTTGCTTTGACAATAGAATTCTTTAACCATTAATATACATAGCCAACTGTGAAAATCAATGATAAATTTGATCCCGGGTTTTACCGTGCTGCTGAAAACAGATATGACACTATGGAGTACAGGAGATGCGGACAGTCAGGCATCTTACTTCCGATGATTTCTATAGGTTTATGGCATAATTTTGGCCATACTGATGACCTCGAAAACGGAAGGAATATTTTACGAACTGCATTTGATGCGGGCATTACTCACTTTGATCTGGCTAATAATTATGGACCACCCTTTGGGGCTGCTGAAGAAAATTTTGGGAAATTATATAAACAAGATTGGACCATTTACCGGGACCAATTGATCATATCCAGCAAAGCCGGTTGGGACATGTGGCCCGGACCTTACGGAAACCTTGGTTCAAGAAAATACCTTATAGCCAGTTGCGATCAAAGCCTGAAACGGATGGGGCTGGACTATGTGGATATATTCTATTCTCACCGCCGTGATCCGGATACCCCATTGGAGGAAACCATGAGTGCATTAGATCGGATTGTAAGATCCGGAAAAGCGTTGTATGCAGGCATATCCCAATACACGGCGGCTGATACGGCTAAGGCCTACGATATTCTTAAATCAATGGGTACACCACTTTTAATTCATCAGCCCAGATATTCTATGTTGGACAGATGGGTTGAAGGGGGTTTATTGGATACTCTCGAGAAAAAAGGGGTGGGTGCCATTGCATTTTCGCCATTAGAACAGGGAATACTTACTGATAAATATTTGAAAGGTTTCCCTAAAGACTCCCGTGCCGTGAAGGATGGCAGGTATCTGTCTAAAGAAAAACTCACCGCTGATTTATTGGACAAGGTTTCTAAACTTAATAGTATTGCCTTACAACGAAATCAGTCACTGGCACAAATGGCTATAGCTTGGTTATTAAAAGATAAAAGAATTACCAGTGTGCTTGTAGGCGCCAGTAGTCCAAGGCAATTATTGGATAGCATTGGAAGCCTCAAAAATCTTGCATTCATAAAATCGGAATTGAAAGAAATTGAGTCTATATTGCAAAATAAACCCAAAAAGTGAAAAAAGTATTCCTGCTTATAATTGGAGTCTTAAGCATCCATACCTCTTTTTCGCAAAATGCCGGAATAAAACTAAAAAACAATACCTTGGTATGGAAGCCTTATTCAAACATATACGTTAAATCAGACAAATGGCAAACCAAACCGATGGTAACAGAAAATAAGAAGTCCTTCGCTTTCAATTCACCTTATAAGTATACTGATCATTTGGGATTTGTATGTAAATGGGAATTAAAGTTGGATGTAAAAACGATAAACCCAATTCGATTTAGATTAGGGAGTTATGAGTATGTAAATAAATTGGAAGGGAAATAATTTTAATCAAAAAGTTTACCCCAGCAGGCAAGTTATAAAAAGGTCGCTGGGTCTGTATTTTATAGACTGCCTGCCAAGATAAACGGAATGATCACACATACTGTCTCTGTCTTCTTTATTCCTCTTCACAAGTATGTCATAATCGCATACCAAAATATTCTAACAACGCTCCTTTTTATTATACCATATTATAAGTAGTGTATTTTACATATAGAAGAATAATGGATAGCGCTTATTTAATAAAGATCAAACGGGAATAGCTTGCAAGTATTATGTCACTACAAAACCTTAAGACTAGTTAAATAAAAAAGGAATCCATTTATTCACCGGACTGCAGTATACTGAGGATCATTTTCATTCGTTCGTATCCCATCCTTTTAATTGGTGTAGGGTTGAATGTTTCATCAAATTCATCCGAAGCCATATTCATCCATTTTTCAAAGGTCAATGACTGAAAATCGATATCCGATTTGAAAATTTCGCTTCGATGATCAGTACTAAATCTATTCCATGGACATACCTGTTGACAAATATCACAGCCAAACAACCAACCTTCGATATCCGCCTTGAATCTATCAGGAATATCGGATTTGGACTCGATAGTAAAATAAGAGATGCATTGATTTGCTTTTAGTACATATCCTTTTTCGTCTATGGCTTGAGTAGGACATGCATCAATACACCGGGTACATGTCCCGCAATGATCCTTTATCGGATCATCAGCAACTAATTCAATGTCAGAGATGATTTCAGCCAAAAAGAAATAGGATCCTATTTTAGGATTGATTAATAAGGTATTTTTACCCATCCATCCAAGTCCAGCTATCTCTGCCCATTGTCTTTCCATCACCGGTGCAGAGTCTACAAAATATCTGCCGGTAGCTTTATCATTTACTTGTTTTTTGATGTCCGTCCATAGGGATTTCAGCTTTTTCTTTAATACCTTATGGTAGTCTTTTCCACGAGCATACATAGCTATTTTTGGAATCTCCTTATTTATCTCATTAGGATTGTAATAGTTATAAGCAAGACAAATAATCGATTTTGCTCCCGGAACCAATAAATCCGGATTTAACCTCAACTCTTTGTTCCTGGCCAGGTAGGCCATATCTCCATGATAGTCCCTGGCAAGCCAATCATCAAAATGAGATTCTTCTTCATGCAGTTTTCTTACCTGGGCAACACCGGCTAACATAAATCCATGCGAGGAAGCCAGTTTTTTTATTATAGAAGTATTTTCTCCGGGATTCATTTACATGGGTAAAAATGGCAATTCTCTGTGATTTGGCGCTTTAATTTTTATTTAAAAGCTAAGGAACAATTTGGAAAATCAGTACCTCCGGAATTCAAATAGCGATCTATCTTTAGGCATACAACCAATTACTATTGAATGAAAATTCTCTGCCAGGTAATCATTATAGCTCAGTTTTGTTTTTGTTCCTTCTGCAAATTTTCTGATTCTCGCGATGAAAATCAAAAAAGCCTTACATCAGATTCCGGGATATACACAATTTCCAAGGCAAATGAAGGTGTTGGCTTATATTCCATCCATTGCGCCAATTGTCACGGCAAAGATCTTAGGGGAACTGAAGGTGGTGGAACACTCGTAGGTGAACGGTTTTTAGGAAAATGGACGGAAAAATCGATAAAAGATCTATTTTCTTTAACCATGGCAACCATGCCAAAAAACAACCCTCGATCATTAAAGGCCGTTGAATATGTCTCCATACTCTCCTATATTCTCTCTATTAATGGATATTCAGCGGGTGACAAAGACTTATCATGGAAAGAATCGGAATTGGATAAAATCAGAATCATTCCTTCTCCGGCAGCATCGCGAATAAGCATGCAATTTATTCCACCAAAATACAATCCCAATCCACCCAATGTAGAGGCCGAATGGAGTCAGCATCGGGGTGACTATGCCAGCACAAATTATTCCCCGCTGGATCAAATAAACAAAGAAAATGTAAAACAGCTCAAGATAGCCTGGCGATGGAAATCAGATAATTTCGGCCCCAATCCTGAATTTTACTTTAAGGTAACTCCATTGATGGTTGGTGGAGTTTTGTATACCACAGCCGGAACCAACAGAACGGTAGTGGCTATTGATTCTGAAACCGGAGAAACCCTCTGGACATACAGGTTCAATGAAAAAGAAAGAAAGGCTTCAGTACCCAGGCAAAATTCCGGCAGAGGACTGGCTTACTGGAAAGATCCGGTAAGTAAAAATGACCGTATAATATATATTACACCTGGGTTTGAAATGATTGCCCTGGATCCTGAATCAGGATTGCCTGTCAAAGAATTTGGAGACAAGGGAATAGTAGATCTAAAAAAAGGATTGGACCTTTCACTTGATTTATCGAATGCAGAAATAGGCTCTACTTCACCTCCGATCATAGTGAATAATGTCATTATTGTGGGTTCGTGTTTCCCGGTAGGCCTCGCACCCTCATCAAAAAAGCAAATACGTGGAGATATCCTGGCATATGATGTCCGTCGAGGGAAATTGATTTGGAAATTTCATACTATTCCCCAAAAAGGTGAAGAAGGCAATGAAACCTGGGAAAACGAAAGCTGGCAATATACCGGTAATGCAGGTGCATGGTCCCCGCTATCTGCTGATCCTGATCTGGGTTATGTATATATTCCATTAGAAGCTGCCACCGGTGATTTTTATGGTGGACACAGGCCTGGTAATAATTTATTCTCTCAAAGTTTAGTTTGCCTGGATGTAAAGACAGGTAAGAAAATATGGCATTATCAATTAATACATCACGATATCTGGGACTATGACTTGCCTGCCCCGCCAATATTAGCAGATATTGCAGTGGAGGGGAAAAAAATCAAAGCTGTTGTACAACTTACAAAACAGGCATTTGCTTTTGTATTTGATCGAATTACCGGCCAACCAGTCTGGCCCATTGAAGAAAGGCCTGTACCCGCATCCGATGTAAAAGGTGAATGGACCTCACCAACCCAACCCTTCCCTACAAAACCTGCTCCATACGACTTACAAGGCTATCATGATTCCATTTTAGTCGATTTTACACCCGAGATAAAAAAAGAGGCACTTAAAATTGTAAGTAAATACAAAAAAGGACCTTTATATACTCCAGTCAGTATATATCAGCCTCCCCAAACTCTGGGTACACTGATGATGCCTGACGCTGTAGGAGGGGCAAACTGGCAAGGAGGAGTCTTTGATCCTGAAACTGGAATTCTTTATGTGTCATCAAGCACTGTACTCAGACCTATGAGCCTGGAGTCTGCTCCGGCTATATCTGACATGGATTATATAGCTTATATGGGTAGCAGCAGGATTGGACCGCATGGACTGCCCTTAGTAAAACCTCCTTATGGAAGAATTACGGCAATAGATTTAAACACAGGCAATCATCGCTGGATGGTTCCAAATGCGAACACACCGAAGTGGATAAAGGAAAATCCCGCATTAAAGGGACTAATTATACCCCCTACGGGATTACCTGACCGGGTTGGAATGTTGGTTACTAAAACCTTGCTTTTTGCTGGGGAAGGTTCCGGCTTATATGCCTCTGATGGTGGAGGGGGCAATAAGTTCAGGGTTTACGATAAATCCTACGGAACTTTAATTACAGAGATAGAACTTTCTGCCAATCAATGTGGTATACCAATGACCTATTCAGTAAATGGTAAGCAATATATAGTGGTGGCTGTAGGAGCTATTGGCCATCCGGGAGAATTAATTGCTTTAAGTCTTTAACTTCTTTCTAAGTACAAAATATCTTTCAAGAATCAATAATTTAATAAGCCTTAAATTTGAGCAAAACCAAATTTTTCTAATGGCCAATATTATAGTACTGGGAGGCGGCAGAGTGGGATCCGCAATAGCCACTTTAATGAGTAAGAAACATTCTGTTACTGTGCTCGACTATTCTGTAGAAAACAGGATCCAAACCAATTCTCTCAAATTTATTCATTTTGATTTTCACTCACTTGAAACACTCGAGTCCATAATATCAACAGCTGATATTCTCATTGGAGCAGTACCAGGTGACCTGGGATACAGGGTACTGCAAAGAGTGATCGAAGCAGGTAAACACATAGTGGATATTTCTTTTTTTCCCGAAAGTGGATTAAAATTAAATGCATTGGCAAAAAAGAATAAAGTGATTGCAGCAATAGATGCCGGAGTGGCTCCGGGTATGGATAATATTTTATTAGGTCATCACGATAGTGAAATGAAAATAACGGGTTTTAAATGCCTGGTTGGAGGACTACCGTTAATAAAAAATCATCCCTTTAACTATAAAGCTCCATTCTCTCCTGCAGATGTAGTAGAGGAATATACCAGACCTGCACGAATAATGAGAGATAAAAAAGTGATAGCATTGCCGGCACTTACTGAAACCGAATACATACAGGTCAATAAGCTGGGAAGATTGGAAGCATTTAATTCGGATGGATTGCGTTCACTTTTGCATACAATGAAGCATATACCGAATATGGTGGAAAAGACAATACGATATCCCGGACATGCTCAGCAAATGTTTTTATTGAGAGAGTTAGGACTCTTAAGCAAAATTGAAATACAACTAGGGGATCAAAAAGTGGTGCCCTTACAACTTACCAGTAAATTATTATTCCACCATTGGAGGTACAAACCCGGAGAAAAAGATCAAACCATAATGCGGGTGGAAATTAAAGGAATAGAAAATAAGAAAAAAGTACAGTATATCTATGATTTGCATGATGAATACGATACTGCTACCCAGATGAGTTCTATGGCAAGAACCACCGGAATCACCGCATGTGCGGTGGCAGAATGTATCCTCGCAGGAAAATGGAAAAAGACCGGCGTGATACCCCCAGAATTTATAGGAATGAATAGCGATTGCTTCGATTTTATAATGGACTATCAAAAGAAAATGGGGATCAAATACAGGTTGAAGAAAAAAATGAACTGAACAAAGTAATTCCTTCTTAAAAAAGCGGGTAACCGGTATTTAAATTATTAATCACCTTATTCCATTCACCCCTGACAACCAGGGTATTATACTTTTTCAATGACGGAGAGATTATAACTTTTTTTTCAACCAATTCATGGTTTCAGTCCACATCTCCTTATTATACTCATGCCCTACTCCATCATAGATGATGTATTTAAACTGTGAGCTTTGTTTCATTGCATTATATACTTTGGTCAGAGATTCATTGATATACCGTTGACCTTCTATAGGTTCCAACTGGTCTGCACCACCGGAAAGATTTAATAATGCACGCGGGGCTATGCACCCCATAATGCTTTCCGTATCAAAATACTTCATCAGGCCATGTACATAATAATAGGGGCCATGGCGTGCCAAACCTTTGGTTTTGATCAAATCAATGTTTCTTGTAATACACGATACCGGGACCGTAACTTTTACTCTTTCATCCAGCGCTGCTACATAAAATGATCTGAAACAACCCATACTCAACCCAATAGTACCTATACGGGCAGCATCTACATCCGGTCTCTTACATAAAATATCCAATGCCATCAGATCGTCTCTTACCATCATTCCCCAGTGATTTCTACCTTTCCACATATTCATTTTCACCCAAGACCATTCTTCTGCAGAACCTTTTTCACCTTCACCATCTGGCCCTTTTCCTGATCGTTCACCGAAAGCATAGGCATCTATTGCCATCACTATGTATCCTGCTTTAACCAATTCGATGCCCGGCGCATAAGGTATCAGCCTGGAAGAAAACAATTCATCTTTACCATGATGGTATTCACCTCCATGATAATGATGATACAATATGGCCGGTGATTTAGCGCTTGTATTTTTAGGAATCAATACAATACCTGTGACCGTTGCATCCACCCCATTAAAAAACTCGAATGATTCCAGAAAATATTCACCTTTGTCCTCCTTACCGGTAATTTTCGTCACTGTATTTTTTGGCATTATCGGAATATCACCAAAACATTTCCAAATAGTTTTTCTTATTTCCTTTGATCGGATCTTCCACTCCTCCGCGGACTTTGGTGGTAAAAAAGCAGAATAGGAAAAAGTTATATCCTGGTACTCAGATTGACTGTGTCCTTTCATTATAATTATTGATAATATGATTATTGAATGGATTGCTTTCATTATTGAATGGAATTGGTTTTGATATGTAATGAATATGAAAAAGGAGTATATCCGGTGATGTATACGGATCTGCCCGGTAGTTTTTCTTCTGCCCCTCTGATTTCAGTCCATTCATGTAACTTTTGACCTGGCCCGAATCGTATACTGGAGTTATTATTTGTATATACAGCTTTATCAGAATGAATAAAAAAAACATCGCCCAGGTTTTTAGATTGTTCTACTCCTGCCAGCATGCCTTCTTTCCTGAAATTGAGTTCAATAGCGCAAGGTACCCCATCAGTACCGCTAGCGGTAAAATTTAATATCCAGGTCTGATCCTGGTTTATCACATCCAGTTGATATTTCATTTTTTGCACTTCCGATCGTTTCCTGTTTTGTCTGGGCATTTTATCCCAATCCGATCCATATTTGAGTATACTGTCTTTTGGAAATGGTTGATAATAAGGGCCGTCCAGATTTTGAATCAATCGATATCCTTTTTCTATTTTAATTAAACTATCGGCTTTAAACTGCCCTTTACCAAAAAATGCGGAAGCAAAGCGCACTGCTTGTAATACGGCATCACCCTCAAATAAATTAAAAAGCGTAGAATTCTTATTGATCACCGATATATCCTGTGAACCATTCGACCATCGGGCAATACCTTGTGATTCAAATAAGGTGTCATATTGTTTTACTCTACCGGTATCATTCAATTCAAATTCGAAACTGCTATCTTCCAAAATATACGGCACCAGTCCAAGCTCTATTTTTTCCCCATATTTTTTCCGAAGTGCATTAGCCATTCCTTCATACCAGCCCCCTTCTTTGCGGGCCATATATTTATAGGCGAAATAATAAATATCCGATTGCCGTGCCTGATATTGGTCTTGTCTTCTTGAGGTTTCGGTGACTAATTCACCGTTGCTGTGAATAAGAAACCGAGTCAAGGAAAGATTTTTACGTACCGGGTCCAATAATCCATCCTCTTTTAAAATTTTAGCAACTGTAATAAATGCTTTATTGGTAATAGGACTGTATACTGAAGTGCTTTTTTCATTATACTGGCCATCCGCATCTAGATCTATTCCTTCAGCCAACCATTCCTGTATGCGAGCAAGATATTTTTTATCAGGAAACAATTCATGAATTCGGGCCAGGGCCATGCAAACCACCCACCTGTGATTAGGAGTATGAATCCCGCCCGTAGTGAGTGCACTACCGGCTTTCAATAAAGCTTTTTTTAAATCTGCTTTGAGAGGCAATAAGGCGGGGCTCTCAATCCTGTTTAACAATTTAAATGACAGAGCTAATGGTTCTACTGCAAAAGCCATATCCGGTGTCGAATGAAAATTGGTGGTAAGTAAATCAATTGTACCATCATCATGCTGACATTTCTCAAAATAATCCATAGCAGCTTCCATTCTTGGAACCAACGAACTGTCTCTATAATATACTGACTCACTGGCCACATATGCACAGGTGAGACTAAGCACAAACCCGGGACATGAGTGCGGATGGTGTATTCCATAGGCATCGGGAATACTTCCATGATACTGATCGCCCGGTTTATAAATCTGGTTTGCTAAAGTGAGAGGAATATTTTTATCGTATTCATGCCATAGGTTAAACGGAACTTCCCCGGCTATCTCTTTTTTACACAAAATATGAATAAAGATGAAAATTATCAGCCCAACTATTCTTTTTAACCAAACTAACATTGTCTCAATCGAGGATTTATTAATAAATTTAAGCATTATTTCATGATCCAATATGAACAGAAAAGAATTTATTAAACATAGCTCAGTGGGTATATTGGGTGCACTGGTACATCCTTATATCGTAAAGAAACAAACATCAAAATACAATACTGTTCTGATTGGTTCGGGATGGTGGGGCACGAATATCCTCCGAGAAGGTATTCGCTCCGGTGAAATTAAAATTACAGCTCTCTGTGATGTGGACGAGTCCCAGCTTAAAAAATGCAAGGAAGAAGTAGATAAACTCTGCTCCGATAATCCAAAACTGTACAAAGATTTTAGAGAATGTATTGAAAAAGAAAAGCCGGAAATCGTAATCAATGCCACTCCGGATCACTGGCATGCATTAATAGCTATTCATGCTATGAATAATGGAGCTCACGTATTTCTGGAAAAACCAATATCGCACACTGTTCTTGAAGGAGCTGCTATACTTAAAGCTGCAAGAAATAATAAAAGAGTATGCATTGTGGATTTTCACAGAAGGTACTCTCCCCATAATGTTAGTGGAATAGAATTTTTACGATCCGGAAAAGCAGGGAAGATAAAAGAAGTGAAAGCATTTGTACAATATAATTGGGGGCCGGGAAAATGGGAAGAACAACCAACGGTACCACAGGGATTGGACTGGGACATGTATTGCGGACCAGCTGCCTTAGCCACCTATAATCCGGCTATGCATCCCAGGGGTTGGCGACATTATCGCAACTTTGCTAACGGACAGATCGGAGATTGGGGGCCACATTGGTTTGATCAAATTTTATGGTGGTCAGAAGAAAAAGCACCCAAATCCGTATACTCTGCCTGGACTACGGGTGACCGAGAAAGCAGATCGGATACGCCAACCACTCAGACTGCTGTGTATAATTTTGAATCTTTTGTGGTTACCTGGGATCATACCGTATTTAATTCACATAAAGAAAAAAAATCAGAAAATGTAGGAGTATACTTCCATGGCACAGAAGGCACCTTTCATATGGGTTGGATTCAAGGATGGACTTTCTATCCCAATAATCAAAATAAAGAAATCATTCATGAAGATGCCCGACTCGATCAACCCGATGGCCAGAATATTAAATTGGTTTGGCAGGATTTTCTGCAGTGCATTAAAACAAACAAACTACCTCATGCCGATATAGCTATGGGAAGAAATGCAACTAATATGGCCTTACTGGGCATGGTATCTGCACAAACCGGCCGAAGCATAACCTGGGATGATGCTTCCAATTCCATAAAAGGAGATAAAGAGGCAAATGCTTTATTGAGCAGAAAATACAGAGGCAATTGGAAATATCCTGTTTAATTTTTGCTCTGACAGCACAAATAAACGAAATGAAAAGAATTTTAATTAGTCTATACCTGATTGCTGGAATTTATTGCCTAAACCCGGTTTATACCCAGCAATTGAATGTATTTGAGTTGAATAAAAAACTCGGCAAGGGAATAAATATGGGCAATATGTTTGAGGCACCTTCAGAAACAGCCTGGAGTAATCCCTTCAGAGACGATTATTTTAAACGAATCGCTGACCTGGGTATCAACCATGTTCGAATCCCCATCCGATGGGATGTCCCCGAACGTACCCAACAAACTGCACCATATACAATTAATAAAACTTTTTTAGAGCGTATAAAATATGTAATTGATAAAGCCTTATCCGAAGATCTCTATGTAATCATTAATATGCACCACCACGATGAACTATTTCAAAATCCCGACGGTGTAAAACCCAGGTTTATTAGTCAGTGGATGCAGATCTCTGAATATTTTAAATCGTACGATCAAAAGCTTTTATTTGAAGTAATGAATGAGCCCAACACGAATCTGATAGGAAGCAAATGGAATCTGTTTTTCAAAGATGCTTTGACTGAAATAAGAAAAGCTAATCCCACCAGGGGAGTATTGATGGGTATTGCGCCATGGGGTGGATTATCCGGAGTACCTGATATCGAATTCCCGGAGGATGATTACACGATACTTACCGTTCATTATTATGATCCATTTAATTTTACACATCAGGGAGCAGAATGGGTGACTAACTCTAATCCCTGGCTTGGCACCAAATGGGAAAACTCCCAACTTGAAAGAAATGAAATAGTATCCGCATTTGCATTTGCCCAAACGATTTCAAAGCAAAAAAATAAACCAATCCATATAGGTGAGTTTGGAGCTTATAATAAAGCTGATCTCGAAAGCAGAATGAAGTGGACTAATTTTTTAGCCAGGTGGTTTGAATCACAAGGATTCAGCTGGGCTTATTGGGAATGGAGCGCAGGTTTTGGCATATTTAATCCCGGTACCAATCAGGTACTCACTTCATTAGCGGATGCATTGATAAAAAATCCTATGTTGCCCGCGAAGCAACAAAATACAGTGACGGTATATCAAAGTGATTTTAATGAAAATGAAGGATGGAATCTCCAGGTGCAGTCCAATGCCAGTGGTTCCCTTACCCGTTCTAATGGAGAAGCTAATATTGAAATCAACAGGGCAGGTACAGAAGGTTGGCATATACAACTAGTAAAAAATAAAATCAAATTAATTAAAGGGAGTCGCTACCAGGTCACCATAAAAGCATCTTCAACAGTTCCGGTTTCGATAACTAATTATATTGGCAGAAATGCTTCGCCCTGGGATAGTTATTCAGGATATAAATCCATTTCTCTGACTTCAGATTTAAAAGATCAGATCTATAGTTTTATGATGACCTCTCCGACAGATACGTTGGCCAGAATAGCATTTGATATGGGTAGCAAAGCGGCGACCATAAAGATACGATCGGTAAAAATTGAAGAGATATTTGATGTCACCATACCCATCAACCATACTGAGATTTCGAATTCAATTATGGTCTACCCAAATCCGGCTAATGAAAGAATATTTTTTCAAACGAAACATAAAATTCAGAAAATACAGATAGTGTCTGCTACAGGCGCTTTAATCAATTTCATTAAGGCAAATACAATAAATTCGATAGATATATCCGACCTTGGACCCGGAGGATATTATCTCATGGTGTATACTGATAAAGGTATGGGGGTAAAAAAAATTACCAAGTTCTAGGGAACTAATTAAAATAAGGTAACCAGCCTGAACCTTAATCTTGTCTTCATAAGGTAGACATATCTATTACAAAACGGAATCTCACATCTCCCTTAATCATGCGATCGTAGGCGTCATCTATTTCCTGAATAGGTATCAATTCTATGTCTGATACAATATTGTGCTTGGCACAGAAATCAAGCATTTCCTGAGTTTCCAGCGTCCCTCCTATCATAGAACCCAGGATTGTGCGTCTGTTTTTTATCAAGGCAAAAGGATCCACTGTTGGATTTTCAGGCGGCAAGCCTACTAACAACATTTTACCGTTTAGTCCTAACAGATCAAGGTACTTTTTATAATCATGCTGAACTGAAATAGAATTGAGTATAATGTCAAAATACGATTCATGGGCTTTCATTTGATCCGCATCAGTAGATAATAAAAATTTGTGGGCCCCTAGCCTTATGGCATCACTTTCCTTTGCAGGAGTATGACTGATAAGGGTTACTTCAGCGCCAAAAGCCACTGCAAACTTTACACCCATATGCCCAAGTCCGCCTAATCCGGCTATTCCAACTTTCATATCTGGAGAAATTCCTGCATATTTCAGAGGTGAATATGTGGTGATGCCAGCGCACAAAAGAGGTGCAACCGCTTTCAAATCCAATTGATCCGAAATATGATATACAAATCTTTCATCCGTAACTATTTGCGATGAATAACCACCACGGGTATAGCCTGACTTATCCCTGGCCATCACATTATAGGTACCGGTAGGGCCTTCCACACAATATTGTTCCATATTCTGATTGCAGATATGACATTCCCTGCAAGAATCCACTATCACCCCCACTGCTGCCAAATCACCGGGATTGAATTTTTTTACATGATTGCCCACCGCTTTAACCACGCCGACAATTTCGTGACCTGGCACCAGGGGAAAATGAGTACCCTTCCACTCCCCTCGCGCCCGATGCAGATCGGAATGACATACTCCGCAATATTTTATATCTATTTGTACATCATGCGGCTGAATCTCTCTTCTGTCAAATTCATAAGGTCGTAATGGTTGATCAGGAGAATATGCCGCATATGCTTTTGTATTAGCCATAAAGTACAAAATTTAAAGGGTGAAAAATAAATCAGAAAAACCAAAAAACCAGCATATTCAACTTAAATAATGGAATTTAAAAAAAGAAGTAGCACCATTTTAACCAAACTTTGCTATAATAGCCTGATGGTGGCAGTTTTGGTTTGGATCGTTAATTTTTCATTTGAAATTAAGATTAATTGAAAAAGCTTAATTTATTACTTTTGTATCTCTAAAAATTAATATTTCATAGTGATTATGAATAGACTATTACTCATTATTTCGGTGTTTGGCTTTTTCATTTCCTGCAAATCTGAGCATCCTGATCTAAAAACTGCTTTTGAAATCTTTACAGATGCTCAAAATCTAAAACAAACTCTATTGTCATCCAGTGCAGATTTAATAAACCAGGCTAAAATAGTGGATGGTCGCATAAGGAATGAGAATCCTGAAGATGTTTTTGCTATTACTGAAGTTTACAACCATCTTGAGGCGGTAGAGAAAGCCTTAAAATCCGCTGAAGGTACCGAAAGAGCAGTACCAGGTCATGAAAAAGAATCAAATGGTATACGTACCACTGAAGCTAATCTTACCCCTGCTCAGGTTTTGATGCAACAGAAATCTTACCGCGATAATTTGATGAGCATTAAAAATGATCTTGATGCAGCAGCTACCCTGCTCAACCAACTCAAGACTAAAGTTAAATAACCATTAACAGCATGTGGAAGAGTTGTGTACTGGCCTCTTCACTGCTTATTCTTTTTTCCTGTCAGCGCTGGAACGATCAGGACTTATATATTCCTGAGGTATTTATAAATGATAATCAATCTGCTTTTGTCATAGTCAAAAATCAGGGACATGATAAAATACTTCAGCAAGGCATCAAATTAAGAGTTAACTGGGATGATAGCCTTCAGTTTGTTTTTTTGCTGGATACTATGGATCCTCATTTTCGCTACCCCAGAGACAGTAGCATCATTAAATTGCCGATATCAGTAAGCCGTGGAGTCCATAGGGTATTTGCTCATATTGATGCAGACCAGGTATTGACTGAATCAATTGAAGATCAAAATTACTATTCTAAAACCCTGATATCCGGGTCGGACACGGGCGCAATTTCTTTTCACTCGCCGATTGCATCAAAATTTTTTCCAGAGGATATTTACCTGGAAAAAATGCAAACGATTCCTTTTGCCAATAGGGTTGTTTGGTATGAAGGCAACCAACCCTTTATCTTATCTTTTTGGCAAGCCAATTGGAAAAAGGATTTGTTAGAACACATTCGGTTATATTACCAGGATTCAAATTGGACTATAAAAGATACCTTATCAGATGAAGTTACGAGGGAAACTGCTTTTGATATTTACCTAAACTATATCGCCCATGCCCTGGTCCTGGATCATGAAAAAATCGTACCATGGCAAGTCAGCAACTTCAAATCTGAAGATATCGGATTGCTATGGGACAGCAGAAATTATTTTTCATATGATAGTGTGCGTCATGTGTACCATTGGTCTTATGAATCAGGTGGAGGGGTCAAAGGTTTAAATCCGATTCCGATTTTATCATTCGCCCAAGCGCTAAACACTGATTTCACCAGCCCGGGCAAGGCCATTGATCAGTTCCTAAAATGGACAAGAGCCTATCTCAATCATACCGAGACCATGTCGAAAATCCAATTTCAGGATCCGGTATCAGTTTTTTTTCCAATGTCCGGCAATGTGCACCGCACTGAATCATGCTGGGCTACAAGTGGACTATTATTAGAATATTCCCGGGCATTGAATATACCCATCTTCAAATCCTCTATTCCTCTTCACAATGGCATACATGCACAAATTTCCTTTCCTACTGAAAATATTTACCTAAGCCATGCCGACGATATATATGATCCCTTATTTTATCCTATTGGTAATGACATGCCGTTGAACAAGCTATATCTTAATTCAAAGGAATATACCGATTTTATGTCCAAAAAGATTAAATGCCTTGGTGATAGTTGCCATACCACAGGAAGTCAACACACCTATGACAGAAGAAGGTATTTAATTACCAAAGCATGGCAGGCAAAATCAGGAGTATTAATACGTGCAGCATCAGATAATGAACTAAAATCCATATTGCGGGGAGATGAATTTCCGCAAATGCTAGCGCCATTCTTTACTGATACGGAAAGTAAACAAATAGAAGCTTCGCTGAAGCAGGAAAAATCAAATATCTCTATGATCAACACCTTGTATCAAAGATATATACGCGCTAAAAACAACACGAGGTAACTTTTTTTTATCTTATGTTTCAAAAGAGAATAGCAGGACAATAATATATTTGCAGTCTTCATACCTTAAAATATTGTATATCAGATGAAAATCATGAAATTTGGCGGTACCTCAGTAGGTAAACCCGAACGCATGCGAGAAGTATCTGCTCTAATAACAGCCGATAATGAAAGTAAAATCGTAGTACTTAGTGCATTGAGTGGCACGACTAACACTCTGGTGCAGATAGGAAAGTACATAGGAGATCGCAATAAGGAAGCAGCAAATAAAGAAATAGATGCATTGGAGTCACATTACAGAAAATTTGTAGCAGACTTACTGAAGCAAGAATCAACTCTCACCAAAGGGCAAAGTATAATAGATGAGCATTTTGATTTTTTAAGAATTACCACCAAAGTATCCTATAGCGACGCGCTTAACAGAGACATTTTGGCACAAGGTGAACTCATGTCTACCAAATTATTTAGTTGCTTCCTGGAAGAAAATAAAGTCAAACATATGCTCTTACCGGCTCTTGACTTTATGTCAATAGATATAAATAATGAACCTCAGATAAGCAGCATCCGTGCAAAGTTGTTGCCTATACTTGCAGCCAACAGCAACCATCATATTTATGTCACTCAGGGTTATATATGTCTTAATGCATTAGGTGAAGTGGACAATCTAAAGCGCGGTGGATCAGACTACAGCGCATCTTTGATTGCAGCAGCCATCCATGCATCCTCATGCGAAATCTGGACGGATATAGATGGCATGCATAATAATGATCCCAGGATAGTAAAAAATACGCGGCCCATCAATCAACTCAGTTTCGATGAAGCGGCCGAGTTAGCTTATTTTGGGGCAAAGATTTTACACCCTGCCAGCATCTGGCCTGCACAATTGGAACATATACCAGTAAAATTATTAAATACCATGCAGCCCGATGCAAAAGGCACTTTGATTACCAAATCTGCCGCAGCCCAGGGGGTAAAAGCAGTGGCAGCTAAAGATGGAATCACCGCGGTAAATATTAAAAGCAGCAGAATGCTTCTTGCTTATGGATTTCTCCGTTCCGTATTTGCAGTATTTGAAAAATATAAGACTCCAATCGACATGATAGCCACATCCGAGGTAGCAGTGTCGATGACAATAGATTCTCTCACCTCACTTAATGAAATCGTGGCAGAATTAGAAATACTAGGCTCTGTATCGGTAACTCCCAATCAGACCATCATTTCTATTGTTGGCCATAATCTGGCGCAGTCTCCTGATTTGTTAAAAAATATTTTTGCAGGTATCACTGATATTCCAGTGAGTATGGTGAGCTATGGAGGAAGTCCTCATAATGTGTCTATCCTAGTACCTGCAGATCAGAAAAATGAAACATTACAGGCCTTGAATAAGGAGCTGTTTGGGTTGGATTGAGGATATAATACATTACCAAAATTTACCAGCCAGGTACAAAATAACAAATAACAATGGCCCTGGGTAACCACCTATATCTGCAATTAATAATTCAGTATCTTAAATTTTTTTTTTAAAATCAATTCCTAAAAAAGGTTGTACTTCCCAATTGGGTGGTATTAAAATCCGCCTCTCCCCGGATTTCTGTTTTCTGAATATACAAATGAAATTCCAGCAATAAAATCAGGATATTTAGGGCCTGATGGGGAAATTATAAAAGATTGACGCCTATTGATTTATTGAAAGAAATAGATCCAGTAAGTGCAAGAGTGTTTGGTAAAAAGATTAAAAAGGTATGCACTTATAAATAATTGGCTCAATGGCCAA